>JBLHOB010000208.1:0-5960 GCA_047619425.1 Myxococcota bacterium | reverse complement strand
TCCGCTTCGCCGCGTGCGTACGGGAGCAAGTCGACGCCGTCCATCTTGCGATCGCTCGGTAGCGCGCCACCGCCCGCTGCCGCTGCCGTCGCATACATGTCGAAGTGATGCACAGGGCTTTCGACCTTCGTACCCGGCGCGATCCGCCCCGGCCAACGCATCATGTATGGAACATGAATCCCACCTTCGAATAGCGAAATCTTCCAGCCCCGATAAGGCTTGTTTACATCGGGCAAGCCGATGTATCCGGCGCCGCCGTTGTCGGAGGTAAACATGACCAGTGTATTTTCATCGAGGCCATTGGCCTTGAGAGCATCCATCACTTGGCCAACGCCACGATCGAGCGCTCGGATCATCGCCGCGTAAACGCGCTCGCGATGCAGCGGGATATGCGACAACGCATCATAGTCTTCCTTGGTCGCCTGCAACGGGGTGTGAGGCGCCCAGTGTGCGAGATACAAAAAGAAGGGACGCTCTTTGTTCGCTTCGATCACCTTCACGGCTTCTTCGGTGTAGTAGTCCGTCAGATAGCCCCGCGGCTCGAAGGCCTCGCCGTCGTTGAACGAAGCCGCGTACCTCATCGCCGCCCAGAGAAACTTGTCGATCGGATCGAAGTCCTGTTTTGCGTTTACAACCCCGGGATCGTTCTCCGGCAAATACAAACCGCTCGCCATCAACAAGCTCTCATCAAAGCCTTGGTCGATCGCCGCCATCCCATTGGAATGGCCAACGTGCCATTTACCGATATGAACGTTGTGATAGCCACGTTCGGCCAAGACCTCTGCAATTGTGATTTCGGACGTCGGCATCCCCATTTCTTCGAAAGGGACTGTCTCTCCGGGGGAGCCGGGCAACTTGGGACGCAGACGTCCCATGTCCTTACTGATCTTCCCCACCATGGCTTGCATCCCGGGCGGGGTCGGCGTGTACTCGAAGCCGAAGCGCGTTCCATACCGACCCGAGAGCAGCGCTGCTCGCGAGGGTGCACACGTGCCATTGGACGCGTAACCGTTGGCGAACAACACGCCCTCCGCAGCGATCGCATCGATGTTAGGGGTCGGTACCGTGCCGCCGGCAACGCCGCCGCCTTGAAACGTCAAGTCGTTCATGCCGAGATCGTCAGCCAAGATGAGCACGATGTTCGGCGGGCGTTCTGAGGGTGCTCGGCCCTGGGGATCCGGTCCGGCTGACCAAGTCACTACTTGGTTGGGGCCCGTCGGAGTTCTCAGTTCCATCATGATGCTGACGGCAAAGAGCATCACGCTCGTCAGGTTGAGCCAGATCAGCAGGCCCGCTGTGCCCAAGACGGCAGCCGACGCGATACCCGCTTTTTTCAAACTACTCATGAGGCTTCTCCACTGAACGTTGTGTAATTTTGATTCGCTTTAACATCACTTGAGCCGGCAAGGGCCCCAGTGAGCAACACCAACCTGTCCACAAATGATGAAGTAACGCGTCGGTGCTTCCAGCCAATGCGTCACTGGCGGCCGCATCAACTCATTTGCCGCGGCGGCAATAGTGTTACACCTTGATTCTGTGAGACAAGATCAGCATGACTTGCACGGCAATCGACTCCGCAATAAGTCGTGCCTCGAGTCGACATCGAGATCGATAGACGAAGGAGTACCGTGACGACTCACCTCCCAACCGCTTCTGCGCAAACGGAAAACCCAGACCTGCCCGGTTGCAACGCTTCGCCGCGTACCGCATGAGCGATACGCCCATCACGGTATACGGCTCGGCGATCTCCTACTACACCGGTAAGTTCGAGGGGTACCTCCGCTACAAGCAGATCCCCTATCGCTTTGTTGCGTTCTCTCCGACCGTCAGCCGGCGGCTCAAGAAGGCGACCGGCACTTCGCAAATGCCCGCAGTCGAACTCCCCGACGGTCGCATCATGACCGACACGACACCGATGATTGACTGGTTCGAAGCCCGACACCCCGAGCCCGCCGTCATCCCAAGCGACCCGCTCCAGGAGTTCATGAGTCGCCTCGTTGAAGACTACGCCGAAGAGTGGCTCTGGCGTCCGGCAATGCACTTTCGCTGGAGCTACAAACAAGATGCGCGGCTACTGAGCCGCAAGATCGTCGACGAAATAGCGAGCGACATTCCATTGCCCGGCGTTGTAAAACGCTTCGTCGTACGGCTTCGCCAAGGAGGGTTTTACGTGCGTCGCGACGGGGTCTCGCGCGCCACCTGGGACCATGTCGAAGGCATTTACTTCGAGACCCTCAAACGCCTATCGGCCATCTTCGAGCAACGGCCCTACCTGCTCGGTGAAGCTCCGACGCTCGCGGACTTTGGCTTCTTTGCCTCAATGTTTCGCCACTTCTCCCAGGACCCTACCGCTGCGGAAATCATGCGAATGCACGCGCCTGCCGTATATGAATGGCAAGCGCGCATGTGGAACGCCCGCCCCTGCGGAGAAAACAAACTCGTCAGTGGCGTCCCCGACGACTGGGCACCCCTGCTCAAAGACATCGGCGATGCGTACTTCCCCTACCTCTGCGCCAACGCCGAGGGGTGGGCACAAGGCAAGAGCCGACACGACGCATTGATCCAAGGCGTGCAGTACAAAAACCTCCCGGTCTCGCAGTACCGCGTGTGGTGCCTCGAACGACTTCGCGAACACTACAAATCCCTCGACGAGCAGCCCCGTGCCCAAGCGCGCGCGCTCCTGGAAGAGCACGGATGTTGGGAACCCTTCTGGCGCATCGAACATTTGAACTCCGGCTACAACACAGAGGGTAATGTGCCTTTCCACGGCCGGAATGTTCATTACGCGAAGGGGTAGCCTCGCCCACATTCCCGGCTGATTGGGTACGTGTCGATTGCACATGCAAGGCGTGCGTCTCGAAATCCGCCCCTTTGTGCGCGGGGACAGACGATCTACAGTTTTGTCATGATCAAGAATCCACTGCCTCGAATCTCTAGCTCGATTGCCTTGCTTAGCCTCTTGTCGCTTGTGACATACAACGCCGCTGCCCTTGCAGAAGAGCCCGCGAATGTCGCTCGCGTTGATTTGAAGGCCGCCGAGAACAGCGTGTTCTCCCAACACGGTGAAGACGGCATCATCGCCAAGATCTTCGAGATCATCGAGCCCGGCCCCAAGTACTGTGTTGAGTTCGGTGCCTATGACGGCATTACGAACAGCAACATGCGCAACCTCGTCGTCAATCAGGGCTGGAGCAGTTATCAGATCGAGGGCGACCCGAAGCGCGCGGAAGAACTCGCCAAAAACTATGCCGACTATCCCAACGTCAAAACCGAACAGGCGTGGGTATGGCCCGGCAACATCGAGATTCTCTTCGAGGAAGCGGGCGTACCCAAAGACCTCGACTTGATGGTCATCGACATCGACAGCAACGACTACTACGTCTGGCGCGCCATCCACGAGTTTCGACCCAAGGTCGTGATGATTGAATCAAACCCGCAGTTCCAACCACCCGAACTGATGGTCATCGACTTCCACCCGATGAACTACTGGGACGGCACGTACTACAGCGGTGCGAGCCTACAGTCGCTCTACAACCTCGCAAAGAAAAAAGGCTACGAGCTTGTGCACTACGGCTACGGCCCCAACGCCTTCTTTGTCGACGCGAAATACTACGATCGATTCGGCATCGACGATAATTCACCGGTCAAGATGGCAACCAAACTTCCGCCAGAGGTACTTGAGAAAGCTCTCGTAAAGGCGGGGCGCAACGGCGTACCGTGGCCTCCCGGCAAGAGCATCCTCACATGGAAGAATCTCGTGATCGAGAAGAAGTTCATTCTCGATCGCTGACCACCTGACGCTTCCTGTGGTCGACGCGGTGAATGCGCTACTCGCCGTCTCGGTGAATCAATCGCATCATGCTTCGCAGCATTTTCAGCTCGCCGTCGTTTGGCCGCACCCGAGCAAACATCCGCCGCAGCTTCATGATTGCGACCTCTCGCATCTGCCCGTCGATAAAGCTGCGCGAATCGAGCGCTCGGAACATGTGCTCGAAGAAGTACTCCATCTCCCGATCGGGACTCGGCAATTCGGAGCGCGAGAGATTTCGCTGCTCAGTGGGTTCGCGCGTCGCCATAAAGATTTCGTAGCAAACAAGCTGTACCGCGGACGCCAAGTTGAGTGACGAAAAATCCGGGTTCGCCGGGATCATCACCTGAGCGGTGCAGTGGTCGAGGTCTTCATTGGCAAGGCCTGTGCGCTCTGTGCCGAAAAGTACTGCCGTGGGCGACTCCGTCACTGACTCCAGCACGACCTTCTCTGCGCACTCACGCGGATCGAGCAAGGCGTGCGGCACCGAACGCGTCCTGGCCGAGCAACCGACCACGAGCCGACAGTCACCAATCGCCTCTTCCAACGTGTTCACGACCCATGCCTCCTCGAGCAAGTCGACCGCGCCCATCGCCCGACGGTCGGCCTCGTCGGAGGGGAAAATTTTGGGGCGCACCAGTACGAGATGGCGCAAGGACATGGTCTTCATCGCGCGGGCGACGGCGCCGATGTTGCCGGGATGAGCGGGCTCAATGAGCACAATGCGAATATCGTCGAGGGGCATGATCTTCTCAGGATGGTATTGATGGGTTCGGGCGAGTGATTGACGTTGCCAGGCGGCAGAACATCGAGCTATTGCCACTCGCGAGGTTTGGGCAAAAGGGATTTGATCAAAACATCCCCTGCGACTCACGCACTATAGTAGGCACTGAGCTGGGAACGCACCTGCCGCTTTCAACAACTCTGTGATTCTACCTTCAAGAGGATGCCCCCATGAGCCCGAGCGAAGCCGAGCTATTGCTCGAATTCAAAAAAATAAAAGAAGTCAAAGCGATCGAAACCCTCAAGGCCCAATATTTCCGCCTACTCGACACCAAAGACTGGGACGGCTGGCGCGCCCTTTTCACCGACGACTTCACCGGTCTCTACACCGGCCCTCATCCCGACATCCACTTCGCCAGCGCCGACGAAATGGTCGCCACCAATAAGAAGATGTTGGCCTCGGCAGCAACCGTGCATCACGGACATACACCCGAAATCGAAATCACCGGCCCCGACACCGCCAGCGGAATCTGGGCGATGGTCGACATCGTAAAACTCGGCCCCGGCTTTACAGGCTACGGCCACTACTACGACGAGTACCGCAAGATTGGGGGCGCTTGGAAGATCGCCAGTACGCGCTTGATCCGCACGCTGGTGGAGCCCGGCAGCGACCCGAGTTAGGCCGTCGAGCCTGCCCTGCCCCAGCAAGCGTTCGAAACGAAGAATCGAGCGAAAACCCGCGCACCCAACTCGGTCCGGAGTTTTCCCGCAGCCTGCTAGATCATCGACGTCAAGCCGCCATCGACCACAATCTGCTCGCCGTTGATATAGGAAGCGTCGTCGGATGCCAAAAACGCCACGACACTCGCGATCTCTTCCGCCTTGCCGAAGGGGATGTGCGGATTCACGAGTTTTCGAATCAGTTCAAAATCCATGCCTTCCGGCATACGAAGATTTTCGTTCATCGGTGTATCGACGCCCCCCGGGCAGATCGCGTTGCACCTGACCCCGTCGGCAACAAACTCCTGAGCGATGCTCTTCGTAACGGCAAGCACACCGGCTTTTGATGCGTCGTAGGCGGCGTGATAGGCGACGTTCACGCGCGCATTGATCGAAGCGAAGTTGATCATGCAGCCGCGGGTCTTCTTGAGGTAAGGCATCGCTTCGCGACAGATCACCATCGTGCTCGTCAAGTTGATGGTGATAAAACGGTTAAAGAGCGCAGCCGTCATCTCTTCGAGTCGGTAAAAGGCCGTGATCCCCGCAACGTTGGCGACAATGTCGAGCCGTCCCAACTCTTCGACTGCCGACCGCACAAGATTCACGCAGGCGTCTTCTTCCATTGCGTCGTACCCGACAACACTTGCCTTGCCTCCCGCCGCCCGAATCATCTCCGCGGTTTCATTTGCGCCATCGGTATTGATGTCAC
>JBLHOB010000207.1:0-5978 GCA_047619425.1 Myxococcota bacterium | reverse complement strand
GCCGGACCGTTCACCGCTATTTCGAATGGCGGTTACCTCTTGTGGGATCCGGTTGAACAGCAGTTGACCGAGTTGCCCCGCCAGCCCCCATCGAAGTACCTCGGCACGGTTAGCAGTTACGAAGAGGCGACCTCTGGATTCGCCAAGCTGGCGGTTGACCCTTCGAAGGGAGCGCTCCTCAATGCATTGCTCGACACGCCGAGCCCGGTAGAGCGCGTCGATCAGGGTGGCTATGTCGGGTACGTGATCATCAGTCTCGGCTTGGCTTCTTTTCTTGTCGGTGTGTGGCGCTGGGTGATTATCTCTTCGGCGAGTCGCAAAGTGCGCGCCCAGGAAAAGGCGAGCAAGGCGAGCCTCGACAACCCGCTTGGTCGCATTCTCGCGATCTCCGAGTCGACGGAAAACTACGGTAGCGAGTCGCTGGAACTTCGCCTCGACGAGCAGATTCTCAAAGAGACAAGCGACCTCGAGAGTTATTTGTGGCTGGTCAAGACGGTTTCGGTTGTTTCACCGCTGCTCGGCTTGCTCGGCACGGTGACCGGCATGATCCAGACCTTCCAGGCGATTACGCTCTTCGGTGCAGGTGATCCGAAGATGATGGCAGGTGGTATTTCCGAAGCTTTGGTTACGACCATGCTCGGCCTGATCACCGCGATCCCGCTTGTGCTTCTTTATGACACGCTCGCCAACAGCGCGAGTCGCATCGTGGACATCCTCGACCAACAGAGTGCGGGCCTGATTGCCGCGCGGGCGGAGGGGAGCGATGTGGGAGATTGAGGCCTTCGCAGCAGTCCGCGGTTTCATTGAAACCGGGGGCAACGTGCTGCTGGTCATTGCATTCGTGACCGCGACGATGTGGACGCTGATCCTTGAGCGGTTGTGGTACTTCCGCTTTGGACACCGAGTTGCCGCCGCAAAGACGCTCGCTTTTTGGGAAGCGCGCTCGGATCACTCGTCTTGGAACGCGCATAAGATCCGAGATCTGTTGGTATCAAAAATGGAGCTGCAGCTGACCGATAGCCTCAGCTTGATCCGCACGTTGGTTGCGCTGTGTCCGATGCTCGGATTGTTGGGCACCGTGACGGGCATGATCGAAGTATTCGACGTCATGGCGACAGGCGGCGGCAACACCCGCGGCATGGCAGCGGGTGTTTCGAAGGCGACGCTCCCGACGATGGCCGGCATGGTTGCCGCAATCTCGGGCATGCTTTTCAGCATTCAGCTTGAGCAGTTCGCAGAGGGCCAGGCGGCACAGAGCCGAGACCACCTCGACATTGAGCACGACTGAGATTGGGACAAAATGCGACGTAGACGAAATCGAAACAAGCCGGAGAGCGAAGTCAACCTGACGCCGATGCTCGATGTCGTGTTCATCATGTTGATCTTCTTCATCGTGACTGCATCCTTTGTGAAGGAAGCGGGCATCGAGATCAGTCGGCCGGGCGCATCGACGGCGACGCGAAACGAGAAAGGCAATATCTTGATCGCGATCACCGACTCGAATCAGGTGTGGATGGATCGCCGCCAGGTGGACCCGCGTGCATTGCGCGCAAACATCGAGCGCATGCGCGCAGAAAACCCCAATGGCTCCGTCATCATCCAAGCGGACATCAAAAGCGAAAACGGCTTGCTCGTAAAGGTGATGGACGCAGCAAAGTTGGCGGGCGTGAAGAGCATTTCGCTCGCAGCAGAGATCATTCAGTAAATGAATTGCCGGTTCGCACATGCGGTCGCTGCTGAGGCTGGGAAGTAGATGGCGATTCGAAAACTGTTTTGCCTCCTGCTCGCGATTGTGATCACCTTCGGTCTATTCTGGACCATGCAGGCGCTCGTTGGCGTGCAGGGCGAGATGGAGGAAGGGGGTATCTCGCCGAAGATCGAGTTTGTGCGCTTGCGCAAGAACAATGCACCGCAAGAAAAGAAGCGCGAGCCGCCCAAGCGCCAAAAGCCCGAGCAGGCGCCTCCGCCGCCGGACATCAGTGTGTCGAAGGCCAGCCTTGAGCCGTCCTCGGATTTCGCAGGCATCTCTGCGGGAATTGACGCGGCAGCTGCTCTTGAAGGAGCACTGGGTGCTGGAGCGGGTTCGGATCGTGACGCGGTGCCACTCGTGAGGATCGAGCCGGACTATCCTATGCGGGCCCGACAGCGTGGCGTCGAAGGCTGGGCCCACATCGGCTTTACCATTTCGCGATCGGGCACGGTCAAAGACGCGCACATCATCAATTCTCAGCCCAAGGGCGTATTCGACAAAGACTCGCTAAACGCAGTGAATCGCTGGAAGTACAACCCGAAGATCGTAAACGGCGCGCCAGTTGAGCGACCAGGCCAACAGGTGTGGTTCCCCTTTGAGATGGAGAACTAAACCTTGTCACGCAGATCAATACGAAAGATCGTACTCGTCGTCTTGCTCGGTTTTCTGGCGAGTTGCATCGCACCGGGTTTGTCTGCCGCGCAGGGCGCGCCAGACAAGGAAAATAGTCGTGCGTGGGCGCGTGCAAACGAAATCGACAAGCTGACTGCCAAGCGACTCAAGAAAGTCCGGGAGCATTTGTCGAACGAAGAGTATGCCGAGGCCAACGCGACCCTTGACCGATTTCGCCTTCGCAGTCTCAATGCAGCGGAAAAAGAAAGGGTCTATTCGTTTCGAGGGTTTGTCGCGCACGGACTTGAGGACTTCACCGTCGCGCGGGAAAGCTTCGAGCTCGCAATCGCCCAGGGTGTCCTGGACGCAAAAGTCGTTCAAGAGTATCGGTTCCAAATTGCGCAACTCTGCATGCAGCAGAGCGAGTGGCACGATGCGGTCAAAAACTTTGAGCTTTGGTTTGAAAACGAAGAGGAGCCCAATTCAGTCGGGTACTACCTATTGGCTCTATCTTACTGGCAGATCGACGATCTCGATGGCGCACTCGCCCCTGCAATAGAAGCTGTTGAAATTGCGGACGAACCACAGGAAGCCTGGCTCCAGTTGCTGCTGGCAGTCCGTCTGACGCGCAAAGAGTATGCTGAGACGATTCCGATCTTTGACGTGCTGCTCCGAAAGTACCCGAAGAAGGCGTATTGGGTGCAGCTGTCGACATTGCACGGCGCTCTGGGCAACTACGAAGAGTCGTTGGTTCCGCTGCAGCTGGCATACACCCAGGGCCTCTTGGACACGGACGAAGAGATCCGGAAACTTGCGCAACTGCTGCTCTTTCTCGAGCTCCCGATTCGCGCAGTCGACGTCATGACCGACGGCCTGTCAAAAGAGTTGGTCGAAGAGGACTCGGACTTTTACGAGATGCTCAGCAACAGCTTTATCATGGCGCGGGAGTACGACAAAGCGGTCGACCCGCTCACGAAAGCCGCGGCTCTCGCAGAGGGCGGGCATGCGTATCTGCGTCTCGCCGAGGTTCACATCCAGCGCGAACGTTGGGGGGAGGCTCGTGAAGCTCTCAGCCTCGCGATCGACAAGGGTGACCTGCCCGAACCGGGCCAAGCCGAGCTGTTGATGGGGATCGCGTTCTACAGCCAGAAGGAAAATTCCAAAGCGCTGAAGTGGTTTTCCAAGGCCAGCAACTTTGATTCGACCAAGGCCGAGGCCAGCACCTGGCTGAATCACATCGAGCGAGAGATCGCATCCAACGCCGAAAACACCGACGCCTAGGTACCGAACCAAGGGTTGCCACTCGTCGGACTGCCAACGCTAGTGCGCCCGGGCCTCAGGACGTGCGATCGATGCGCGCAGGCGGCTTGCCTCGGCAGGGGAGAACACCGCCAGGCGCGCAACGGCGGCTCTGATCGCGTCACTTCCTTCGGTTGTTTTTGTCATTCGCGCGACGCGAACGACTTCGCGTGTGAGCGCGTCAGCCGCTGCGTACCCGGCGAGCGCATTCGCTTCGCGCCTGGCTTCGTCGAAATGATTTAATCGCAGCAGGCACCAAACCAGGCGCCGGCGCACCGCCGGTGCTTCGGGGTTGAGTCGCAGCAGTTGGCGATCGATCGCAATCGCTTCTTCGTACAAGCCAAGTGCGCTGTAAGTCGACGCCATGAGGACAAGTGCCTGGGCACGTTGCTGAGACGATTGATCGTTGATCAGACTCTGTAACTCTTCGTAGTACGTGGGGACAACACCGTGAGCGACAGCCCACGACTCCGATTGCGCAGCGACTGTGCCCGGGTTGAACCCCTCGTCTCGATCAAACGCAACGCCATTGGCTTTGTAGTAGGCCTCGACTCGTGCGAGGTTGGCCGCGTTCTTGGCGTTCTTGCGTAGAAAAAGCGAAGTGTTTAGATTGCGAAAGATCTGGACCCAGCCTTCCTCGCCCTCGAGGTGCGCAGTTGTGTGAAACCACGGGCGGGCGTTCGACGGTGCGCGCGGAAGGCGAATGCCCATGAATACGTCGATGCCTTGCGCGTCGAGCAACTCGCTGAAACGTTCATCCGATGTACTGCCGCGGCGCTGGCGAATCGGGAGGTTGGCATCGATTGCCTCCTTGCGAACGTTGAGGCTGCCGTTGACGAAACTGCGCAGTTCGGGTGCCAGCCAAAATCCGAGGAACCCGCCTAGATAGTATTCAGCGAAGAGGTTCCCGTTGATCTCGGCATCGTCCAGGAACCAAACGGCGTGGGCGTGATACTTCTCGGCGGGATAGTCGACGGCGTATTGCTGCAAGTTGGTGGGAATCGCGCGGGAAACGATGGGCCAGTCGCCGGCGCGAAAGAATGCCGGGACGAGCAGCAAACACACGAGGGCGACACTCCACTTCCGACGCGTGCTCATCGCGTCGGGCTCCGCACCCTTATGAGCCATTGCCGCCAAGACGAAGAGCAGCGCAAAGGCCAATAGCCAGAGAAAGCGCACGGCGAAAATGGAGGCCAACAGCGCAAGACACGCGAGGCCCGCCCCGGCGAAATCAAATTCGGCCAGCGCGCTTGCACCTTCGTTTTTGACGCGCCAAAGCCATCGCGCGACGACTGACCCAGACGCGGCCAGCAATAACCACAGGCCTGTCCAAGCGACTGGGCTCGGCAGGGCGCTGACAGTGGGTAGTGAAAACAAGTTGGACGCCAGCCACTCGTCGCCGACGCGACCGAGCGACGGTGTGTCGATCCCCGCGATGAAATACGCAGAATGCGGGCCGAAGCCCTCTGGGTTGATGCACGTCGCCAGCGAACCGAGCACGAGCACAGTGGCCAGGCTGCGAATTCGTGTCGAGGTGAAGTTGCGTTGGGCAACGGGCTTTGCCGCTTCACCGAGGATAAGCCCGAGTAAGACTGTCGTGACAAGCACTGGGCCCAGCAGGAAGGCCGCGTGTACGTTCGCCCAAATCGCGAGCAGCGCGATCGCGCCAGCCGCGCGTGCGCGGGAGATTGGCGCGGCGCCCTCGAACAACAATCGGTAGAGCAGGAGCGCGGCGAAGATCGTGAACAGGTGAGGCCGCAGCTGCACCAGCCGGTATGCGGCAATGCAGATGAACAGGCAGGCACCTGCGTTTGCAAGCAGGCGCGACCCGGTCGCGCGAGCGAGGAGAGACCAAAGCAATGAGACGATGCCGGCGACCGCCGCCACGTGGAGGATGCGCAATGCTGGGAAGCCGCCGAGCGAATGCGTGAAATAGAGTGCTGCATCGGCAAGCCACGCGGCGGGAGCGGGCGGCCCGGCGGACGTGAACAGCAAAGGGTCAGCTGGAAGCCATGGGCCGTGTGCGGCGTACGCACGGCCAAGTGCAAGGTGCCACCAGGTGTCGTCGGTGAAGAGCGGTTGCCCTGCTGCGGCGAGCAGGGCCGCGACCAACGCCCCGAGAGCAACGAAGGAGATGGTCTCGGCGTGCTCGCTTAGATCAATTCGGCGCAAACCGGATACGGACACCAACCGAGGAGCGGTACGCGTAGCGATCCTTCTTGAACCGCATGGTAAAGGATTCGTCGTTTTCGTTGCGTCCGGTCGCAGTCATGACCATGTCGCCCATGAAGCGATATCCACGCGCGCTGGCGAAGAC
>JBLHOB010000206.1:0-5980 GCA_047619425.1 Myxococcota bacterium | reverse complement strand
AGCGCAACGTCGATCACGTCGCCATCCGCCCCGTAGTCGGGCATCTCGATCCAATCGCCGACTCGCAGCAGGCCGTTGCTGCTGATCTGGACGCTCGCCACAAGCGACAGCAACGTGTCCTTGAAGATGATCAACAAAATTGCGGAGACCGCGCCAAGGCCACTCAGGAAGATCAGCGGCGAGCGGTCCATCAGGACCGAGAGCGCGACAATCGAACAAATTAGATAGAGCACGAGGCGAACGAAGCCGAGGTAGCCCTTGATGGGCCGGTGACGCAATTCGGGCAGGCGGGTGTAGATCTCCTGCACCGCGTTGAGAAACGAGCTCACGGCGACCGCCACCAGAATTGTCACGACGGCAAGCGTTACGCGTTGAATCACCAGCTCGACGCTGTTGTGTACCCCGACGGCTGCGACTCCAAAGTACATCACAAGGGCAGGGACCAGGTTTGCGACCCGGCTGAAGAAGCCCGAGTTCACCAGCGCGTCGTCCCAGTGGTTGGTACTGAGACTCGCGAAGCTATGGACCGCGCGCAGCATCCAGCGCACGGCGATGAAGTTGGCGATCCAACCGATAACGACCAGTGCAATCACCCCGCTCAGCTGAAACAGGTAGGGGTAATCGTCACCGAAATTCGCTGTCAGTTGTTGCAGGTCCAATGAGTTGTTCCTTGTTTGCGACGTGCGGTTTGCGACGGCAAGTTTATGAGACGCAGTTTGCCGAGGGGCGGCGCGGATGTGTCGTCCCTGCTGTGATACCGGTTGTCAGCAGGGTTGTTGAACTGGGTGGCAATTGAGCGTGTCGACGAGCCTCGGCCTTTTCCCCGGCTATCTTCTGCGAGCGACTGGTGATGCCCACGGGCCCACCACGTTACCCTCAATCGGCCGGCAGCTGAGATTGGATTCCATGGAGCTCGACCACATATTCATCAAGGGTGCCCGCGAGCACAACCTCAAGAACATCAACGTCAAAATTCCGAAGAAGACGTTGTGTGTCATGACCGGCGTGAGTGGCTCTGGAAAGAGCTCGTTAGCCTTCGACACCCTCTACGCCGAGGGCCAACGCCGCTACGTCGAGTCGCTGTCCGCGTATGCGCGCCAATTCCTTGGCCAGATGGAAAAGCCGCGGTACGACACGATTCGGGGGTTATCGCCAACCATCTCAATTGAGCAGAAGACTACGGGCTCAAACCCGCGCTCGACCGTTGGCACCATTACCGAGATTTCGGATTACCTGCGGGTTTTCTATGCGCGAGTCGGCATTCAACATTGCCACCTGTGCGGGAAGAAGGTCCAAGGACAGACCGCGCAGCAAATCGGGAAAGAGCTTCTCAAGAAAGCCCCGGGCGAGCGGCTGATTTTGCTCTCGTCCCTGTTGGTAAACCGCAAAGGTGAACATCGCGAACTGTTGGCCGACGTTCGCGCCGGCGGCTTCTTGCGCCTGCGGGTCGACGGCGAAATGGTGATGAGCGAAGACATCCTGGCGCTGGACAAACGCCGCAAACACAACGTCGACGTCGTAATCGATCGCCTCGTGCTCGACACGAAAAACCGAGCGCGCATCAACGAGTCCGTCGAAAAAGCCCTCGAAGTGGGCAAGGGCAACTTGATCGCACTGACGGGCAAGAAGAGCGACGTCGAGCAAACGTTTTCCGAGAACGCCGCCTGTGCGGACTGCGGCGTGAGCTTCCCAGAGCTCACACCCCAACTGTTTTCGTTCAACAGCCCTCAGGGCATGTGCTCTGATTGCAACGGCCTGGGAGTACGCGTTGAGATCGACCCCGATCTCGTACTCCCCGACCCGACCCTCAGTATCGACCAGGGCGCGGTAAAACCCTGGGGTGACAAAGTCAGCGAAAAGACCGGTTGGAGCACGGGATTTCGCGCACAAGTGATCGCGCACCTGAAGATCGACCCCCACAAGCCGTGGAAGAAGTTGAGCAAGCGGCACCGCGACGCGTTGCTCTACGGCACCGGCGACAGGAAGTACAAGCTCTCGTGGAAGGGCAAGACGGGACAGGGAAGCTTCAACTCCAGCTGGGAAGGCGCGGTCCCGCGCTTGATGCGCCGCTTTCGCGAGGCCAAGAGCGAACGTGCAAAGCGATGGTACGGCCAATGGCTCGCCAACACGCGGTGCTCGACCTGTAGCGGCGCGAGGCTTCGGCCCGAAGCCGCCTCGGTGCTGCTCAGCAGCAAGAGCATTGTCGAGACGTCGAACCTCACAGTCGACGTGGCCCGACTCTTTTTCACCAACATGAAGCTCACCGGTGCCGCGAAGGAAATCGCGACCGAGGTGCTCAAGGAAATTCGCGCTCGGCTGGAGTTTCTGTCGGCCGTTGGCCTCGGCTATCTGTCTCTTGATCGCGCGGGCCCGTCGCTATCCGGTGGTGAAGCCCAGCGCATTCGCCTCGCAAGCCAGGTCGGCTCCGATCTGACCGGCGTGATCTATATCCTCGATGAACCTTCAATTGGGCTTCACCAGCGCGACAATCGCCGCCTGCTCGAAACCCTGCTGCGAATGCGCGACATCGGCAACACGGTCGTTGTTGTCGAGCACGACGAAGAGACGATCCGCGCCGCGGATCACGTGATCGACTTTGGCCCAGGTGCGGGCGTCGCGGGCGGGCACATTGTCCACGCGGGTACACCCAAGAGCCTTGAGAAGTGTAAGAAGTCCATCACCGGTGCCTACCTTTCGGGTCGCATGCGAATCGAAGTGCCCGACGAGCGCCGCAGTGCGACGGGGAGTATCAAGATCGGCGGCGCAAGAGAGAACAATTTGCGCAACCTCGATGTTGAGATCCCCCTTGGCGTCTTGACGGCGGTGACCGGGGTTTCTGGCGCAGGCAAGTCGACGCTTATAAATGACATCCTCTATCCGTCCCTGGCGCGGCAATTTCACAATTCGACCAAGCGCATTGGCAAGCACGACACGATCACCGGCACCGAGCAACTCGACAAGGTGATCGACATCGATCAGCGCCCCATCGGTCGCACGCCGCGGAGTAACCCGGCGACCTACATCAAAGTCTTTGACGAAATTCGAAGTTTCTTTGCGCAACTTCCCGACGCGCGCATTCACGGCTACAAGCCCGGACGTTTCTCCTTCAACGTGAAGGGCGGGCGCTGTGAAGCGTGTGAAGGCGATGGCGTTCGCAAGATTGAGATGCACTTTCTCGCCGACGTCTTCGTGCGTTGCGAAGAGTGCCAGGGCAAGCGCTTCAACGAAGCCACCCTGGCAGTGAAGTACAAAGGCCTCAACATCGCCGAAGTTCTCAATCTCACGGTTGCGGAAGCACTCGAAGTTTTTGCCGTACACCGCAAGATCTACGGCCCTCTTGAGTTGCTCTCGCGGGTGGGGCTCGACTATCTCCACCTCGGGCAGTCCTCGCCGACGCTGTCTGGAGGAGAAGCCCAGCGCATCAAACTCGCCCGAGAGCTATCGAAGCGCGCTTCGGGTCGCACGCTCTACATCCTCGATGAGCCGACCACCGGCTTGCACTTCGAAGACACCCGCAAGCTGCTCATCGTACTCGACGAACTCGTCGACGCGGGCAACTCGGTCGTCGTCATTGAGCACAACCTCGACGTGATCAAGCGCGCGGACTGGATACTCGACATCGGCCCCGAAGGTGGTCCGGATGGCGGGGAACTAATCGCACAGGGCACTCCCGAGCAGGTGCAGAAAGTTCGCGGCTCCCATACGGGTCGCTACCTCAAGACCCTGCTGAAGGCCCCCAGACGGCCCAAGAAGCGCGCGAGCAAGGCCTGATTTTCTGGCCTGTTGCCATTGTGAACCGCTAAGGTCTTGGCCCTGTCTTAAAGGCAGCTGTACAAAAATAGACATTTTGATTGGGGAATACTTCATGCTTCGCAGTGACAAAAACATCCTTTCTTCGGGGTTGCGCACGCGCACTTCCATCACAAGCGTCATGTGCGTGCTGTTGCTGACTTTGTCCGCAATCACCGCATCGTCCATTTCATTTGCCGAAGAAAAAAAAGAAGACAACGTTCTTTACGTAATCGGCGTAGCAGTCTCCCAGGGACTCGACGCGTTCGCGCTGTCCGACTCCGAGTTGGACACCGTTCTTAGCGGCGTTCGAGACGGCGTGACGGGCGCGGCCAGCCACGTGAACCCGCGCGACTACATGCCGCAAATTCAGGCACTCCAAGGCGAGCGCCAAGCAGCAGTCGCTGTCGCGGAGAAGAAGAAGTCGGCGGAGTTTTTGGTAGCGGCCGCAAAAGAGCCGAACACCAAAACGTATGACTCGGGCCTCATCCTGACCACCGTCAGTGAGGGAAGCGGCGAATCACCGGTTGCCACGGACATGGTCAAGGTGCACTACCGCGGCACATTCATCGATGGGACTGTCTTCGACAGCTCGTATGACCGAGGCGAGCCGGCGCAGTTTCCGCTCACCGGCGTCATTAAGTGCTGGACCGAAGGCGTTGCCACGATGAAGACCGGCGGCAAAGCGCGCTTGGTCTGCCCGTCCGACATTGCCTATGGCGACGGTGGACGCCCGGGCAGCATTCCCGGCGGCGCAACCCTGGCCTTTGACGTCGAACTGCTCGAGATCCTTCCGAAGAAGTAGCCACAGCGCCTGGGTGTTTGGGAACGAGCCCCGGAACCCTTGTGAGCAAGTGGCTGCACGTACGAGCCTGCCCACATATCGATTCGAATCACACGCGAGCCAGTCGGCAACGATTGGCTCGCGTTGTTTTTGGAGCTCGCTACTGCGCGGGCCTCACAGCTGCGCCCTGCTGCAGTGTCGAACGCGGGTCCTGATCGCCTTCTTCGAAGAGACTCCAGTCCATCACGTCAACGGTCGGCACGGTGGAGGGCTTTACGTTGGGGATCCCCAAAAGATCGCGTTGCATTTCTGCCTGCAGGGAAAGCTGGTAGGCCATCTGGTTCTGACGGCTTGAAGTCTGGCCCTTCATTTCTTTGTGACGACTTCTCATGCTCTGGTACTGCGCCTGGGCGGCTACGTAGTTGAATTCTTTCTGCGGAATCTGGTTCGCGTTCGTTTCGTGCGTGTAGTTGCTAAGCACCTTCGAGTTCTTCGCCGCTCCCACTTCCACGATTTCAACCATACCTACGGCAAGCACCGTCATGCCGACCAGCACTGCGAAGGGCAGCATGCTGTCGAGCAATTGGCGGCGAACCGTGCGGCGACGACGGCGTATACGACGCGCTTTCGGGTTGGAGAGTTGGTTCGCGTCTAGGGCGGCAAGCGCCGCGGCTTCTTTGGATGCGATCTGATTCGAAACGTCACTCGACTGACTTTCCACGTTCTATCTCCGGGTCTTGCCCCATAGGGCGAAAGCCGCAGCCGGTTACCGGCCGGGGTCTCAGCGCGTATCGGGTCGTTTCCGGTTCATCTTAATCAGTCAGGTGCAACCGTTCCGCTGCGACTTCAGCGCGCAAACCCCTGCTGTAAATCGCGGCAAGAATCGAGGTCCATCCACTCAGCACCAGAGCTTTGCCGAGACTTCAGCGCCCGGCTTAACGCGGTGCGAGCTGCAAACGCACGCTTCGTTCGAAGGCGTCGTTTGCGCCGCGAAGTGCGTCCTCTGGGTCGATACCGTTGCGCCGCGCAACCACGACGCAGCGAGTGAGAAGCTCTCCAAAGACATCACGCACAGCGCCTGCGCCTTGCGTGTCGTTCGAGGCGCTGCTGCGCGCCGACTGGATCACCGCTTCGAGCGCACAGTCGAACGCCTCGAAGTCACTCGCGTAATCGTCAGCACTTGGCGCATCGGGCAGTGAATAGCGCGCTGCCCTTTTGTGCAACTTACCCGCCCGTGCCAGTGCGGGCAACGCACGTGGCACACCTTCAAAGGGATCGGGCGATCCGTCCGCCGCCGAAGAAAGCGCCGCACGTTCGCGCGCTTTAGTGTCTTCCCAATTCTTCGCCAGGGCCTCTTTGGATTCGAAGGTTGTAAGCTCACCGTCGTTTCCCGGATCGCCAAAGACG
>JBLHOB010000205.1:0-6003 GCA_047619425.1 Myxococcota bacterium | reverse complement strand
TTCGTGCTCGGCGGCGCCGCAGAGCGCGGGATCGATCGCATGATCCAAGTTTCGAGTACCACCGCCCTCTTCCGCCCGGGTGCAACGCAGATCGACGAATCGTCTCCCATGGGCAATGCGCCTTCGGGCTACGGTCGATCCAAGATCGAATGCGACAAGCTCGTCCGCACGTACCAAGATGACGGAGTACCGATCTATACCACCTACCCAGGAACGGTTCTCGGCCCGTACGATCCGGGCATGAGTGAAGGCATGCTCGGCCTCAAGCTCATGCTCGACGCCGGCATGCTAATGGAGACGACAAGCGGCATGCAGATGATCGATGTTCGCGATCTCGCCTTGGCCCACGTTGCCTTGCTCGAGAGCGGCGGGCCACCCGACCGATATTTGATGGGCGGGCAGTACTTCGAATGGCATGCCTATGGAGACCTACTGGCGAGCGTGGTTGGCCGCCCCATCCCTCGCATCACGATGCCACAAGCCATCTATCAGTTTCTGGGTGGCGTGGGCGAATTCGTGGACCACTATGTGCCGTTGGGCATGCCGTTGACCCGGGAATCGACGCGCTATGCCACCGAATGGGTCGAGACCAATGATCGCCACATCAAGGAAACGATCGGGCTTGAGTACCGCAACATCGGCAAAACGCTCTACGATGCGATCTTCTGGTTGCAGGGCGCTGGACATCTGCGGCGCACCTACCAACTCGTCGCGCAATAAGCGGCCGGCCCGCTCCGCCAGAGTACGATCGGACGCCTGGGACTTCTACAACTTCGGTGACGTCCCCCCAAGTCCAAGCGCTAAGTTTGTCATCCGCGAGGCGCGCTTAAAGGTGCTGAGTTGGTCGGCGTCGCCGTGTTGAAGGAATGCGAAGCTGGTGCCATTGGCGGGTTCCGCAAAGCCAATTTGGCCGCCAATGCCGGGCCAGCCATAGGCGGTTGGAGACTTGCCCCAGGTCGCACCGAAGCCTGCGCCAATGACGACGGCGGTGGTGCGGTTGGCGGGGAGTTGCATCATCAAGTCGGGCAGTGTGCAGCGCACGTTTCCCGTGCCGTCTTGCAACACGTCTGTGTCCCACAGTGCACCCGGGTTATGGAGCGTGGCTTGGTAGAAGCTTGCGAGGGTGGCGGCCGTCATCACGCCTCCTCCGCCCGGAACACCCGTTTCGATCATGGCGCGGCGACTCGCCTTCGCATCTTCGTCGCCCTCTTCCTGCAATTGTGCGATGTCTCCTTGCTCCTCACGCGCCAGCCCAAGTAGACGCGGGAGGCCAAGCGGTGTGGTGACTTCGTTGGCGAGATAGTCACGAAAGTCACAGCCGGCGATCACTTCGATCAACGCGGCGAGCACCCAGTGCGCAGAGCCCGCGTGGTAGGCGTATTGGGTGCCCGGCGGGAATTCGATGGGCCAGGCTTCCATCGCGGCTCGGCGTCGCTTTGGGTCGGCGCCAACCTCGCAAGGCATCGCCCCGCTCGGAAAGCCCGCGGTCATCAACAAGACTTGTTCAACAGTGATGTCGCGCTTCCCATTTGCCGCGAACTCAGGGAGGTATTCACTCACGCGACGTTCGATGTCGATCTGCCCTCGGCCCATCAACAGCCAAATCGCCGACGCGACAATGGGTTTGGTTGCGGAGGCAACACAGAAGCGCGTTTGATCGGTTGCGCGACCGAGGGATTCGAAAGCGACAATCTCACCTTCGAAACCAACCGCGAACTGACAAGCAGCGAGACCGTTTTCGACCTCACGTTCGGCCGCAGCACGCAAAGGAGTGATATTGAAAGGAGCAGCATTGGAGTGAGACATGAAAGCGAGCGTAACAGGCTCAGCCATCGGTGGGATTCAACGCGTGTGCGGCTGATCCGTCTTTCACGACGCAAGTCAATCCGGCTGCGCGGTCTTGCGACACTACTTATCGAGCACGATGTCCCGGTAGCCGCCTTGGTAGTAGACCAACGGCGTTACGTCGTTGATCTTGACGTGCTCAACCTGGCCAATGCACAGCACGTGATCACCGGCGGTATGGAGAGCAACAAGTTTGCAATCGAGGTTTACCTTTGCGCCCGGGATCAGCGGCGCACCCGTAACGGCCGTCTCGTACTCCAGGTCGTCGAAGCGCGTATATTCGCGCTCCTTCGATGCAAAGACATTGGAGAGATCCTGCTGGTCGGCAGAGAGGATGTTCAGTGCGAAGCACTCACCGGCACGGATCAGGCCAAGTGTGATCGCCGTTTCGGCTGCACTCACGAGCACCAGCGGCGGCTCGAGCGAGACGCTCGCGAAATCCGACACCGTCATTCCGTGTATGTGATCCCCATTGCGCGAGGTAACGATCGAAACACCCGTTGCACGACACCCAAGGCTGGCCTTGAATTCCTCAGGATTTACGGGCAACGTGCGTCTCCTTTCGCTCGCTAGAAATTTGCTGGGTCGTCGCGGTCATCGTACGCGCCGTGCAAAGCGAAGCAGCGACGGAGCCAGACCGGCGTTACTCGACGAGCCGAGTAACGCCATGGCCATGGCTCTTGTTTGCAGGTACACAAAGCGCCCCGCAGTGACTAGTCCTCGAGAAGTTCTTCCGGGATCTTCAGCGCATCGACCTTGCGCGCGAAGCGCTTCTTCTTGTCGGCTTCATCGGGGAGCCAATAGATGTTGATCGGAGCCATGAGCGGGATATCGGTCAGCTTCACCGGCTTCGAGTTGATCGTTGCCGTCGTGCGCGACAGCACCGAGCCCTCGAACTTGACGGTATATACGACCTTCTTGCCCTTTTCCTTGACGGTCATCGTGCCGGCTTCGGTGTCGAATGAGAGCAAGCGCACATTGCTGGCCTGCTTGATTTTACTCTTTGATTTGGCTTCTGCGGTCGCCACGCCAAACATCAAAAAGAACGCTGCTGCGGCTACCAAGAGTCGCCCAATGGGGCGACTTGCAAACTTCTGCATCTTCACTTCCTCCAGTCTTCAATTGTCTTCTTTGATTTGCTGATCGCAACGTGACTCCGTCTGCGATCGGAGAAATTCGAGGCCGAACACTACCCGGTTTTGTCTCCGCTCGTCACACGGACCGATCACTTTGCGCATTGCAATTGACACATACTGGGGGGGCCCCTCGCGGATCGGGTCATTTTAACGACCCCCTCGAGCGTCAGACGGCCCCCTCCTGCAATATATTCAACGCTTCGTCTCCATTGCCCACAGGCTCGATCCAAATGAGCACGAGATCCATCACATTCGTCCCCGTAGGGCCAGTCACAAGCAACCCAGACTCAGCTGCGAAAAATGAGTACGAGTCATTATTTTGCAGACAGGCCGCTGCGCTCGCGCCCGCCTCAGCCCCGCGAACCACGCTACCGGCGTCCGCCCACGCCCCCGCCGCATTCGTTGGACCATCGCTACCGTCAGTCCCGACGGCCAAGAGCAGAACGTCTCGGGCATCTGTTGCCGCGGGCTGCGACGCCGCAAGTTCGATCGCAGCAGCCAACGCCAGCTCCTGGTTGCGCCCCCCCCGCCCATTGCCTGCGATACGAACTACCGACTCCCCTCCAGCAACCATGCACACGGGAACTTCGGTGCAGACATCAAGTGCCAGAGCCGCGAAGTGCTTGCCTTCGAGCTTTGCTTCACCCGAAATACATTCACCCAACGAAATCGTTTCGGCGCCGAGACGCCTCGCTTCGGCGAGTGCAGCATCGCGCGCGTCCTGATTGCTCGCGACGACACGATGATAGACACGATCAAAAATCGGCGCTCCCGGCTTCGGGCTTTCATCAACCTCCCCCGCCCGGCCGCGCTCCAAATAGTCACGCACGGAGTCAGGCACTCGGCCGGCGAGATCGCGACCGGCCAACACCGCAAGAGCGTCGCCGAAGTGCGTAGGGTCTGGAGCGCAAGGCCCCGAGCCAATCACATCGAGTGCGTCGCCGTGAACGTCTGAGATCGCCAACACCACGACTTGCGCAGCGCTTGAATGCTGCGCGAGTCTGCCACCCGAGATTTGAGAAAGGTGCTTGCGCACAGCGTTGAGCTCTCGAATATCGGCGCCGCTGTCGAGTAGCAACTGATTGGTCGTCGCAAGTTCCTCGACGCTTACTGCGCTTGGAGGAAGCGAGACCAACGCCGACGCTCCGCCCGAAAGCAACACCAGTAGCGTGCCCTCTGGGCGCACGGCTTCAACAAACGCAAGCGCGCCTCGCCCCGCTTCCGCACTGCGTGCATCGGGTACCGGATGCCCGGCTTCGCGAATTTCGAAATCGCCGAGTGCATACCCCTCGGCGTGGTCATCCTTGGTAATGACAAGCCCGGCCTGAATCCGCCCTGCGAGCTGTGTGGTGACCGCTTCGGCCATACCGCCCGCTGCCTTGCCGATCGCCAGGACGCTCAGGTTTGTCCCTGAAGCTACCGCGTAACCACCAATCGAAAGCTCTGTGCCGCGCAGCGCAATATGCTTCGACACCGCCGCATTTGCATCGACGGCACCGAGAGCGGCGCGCATCACCTTTTCAAGCCGTGTGCGCGATGGCGCGGGCTCCGACACGAATCGACTTAGTTGACCGGCGCCGTACGGGCGTCGGTTGCTGCCGGCTTTGGCACGACACTCTCCTTGATCCCCTCGGTAACATCGGTCTTGACGTCAGAATCCTCTCGCGGGCGCAAGCGAATCTCAATGCGGCGATTGATGCTGCGATTGGCCGAGCTGTCGTTTGACGCGACGGGTGCAAACTCCGCGCGTGAGATGGCCTGCAAGCGCTTGCCATCGATCCCAACACGCTCGAAGAGTCGGACAACACTCGAGGCGCGTGCCCCGGCCAACTCCCAATTGGAGGGATACTGCTTTGTCAGTGAACCCCGAATCGGAATGTTGTCGGTGTGCCCCTCGACGTCGATCGCATAGTCGAGTTTGCTCACATTGGCGGCGACCTTTTCAAGCAGCGCCGCACCTTCTTTGTCGAGCTTTGCAGAGCCCGAGCGAAACAAGATTTCATCCGAAACGGCGACGCGCAACCCCGAACGCAGTTGCTCAATCTCGATAGCGCCCTTCTGCAGCTCCGACTCAAGGTCGGTCACGAGCCCCTGGTACGTCGACTGCAAGTCGCGCACGTCCTCAGTTGCAGCGGACAGCGCGGCGCTGGTCTCCTGCAGCTGCTCGTTGAGTTCGCTTTCGTTCTCGCTCAAGCGGCTGACGTCGCCTTCGAGTTGGGCGCGGGCTTGGGTGAGCGCCTCGCGCTCGATCCGCAAATCTTCCAGTTCGTCGTAGATGCGCACGCGCTCGGCTTCAAGCGAAGCGTTCGACACTTCGAGCTTGCCGGCGAGATCCCCCACCGCTGCGCTTTCAAGCGCGAGTCTGTCGCGCTCGGCGACAACCTCGTTGTGCGTCGACGATGTCACGCAACCAAAAGCCACCAGCGAAACGCATGTGACGCATAGCCACGTCGCCTTGCTCGGTTTGATGATCACTGACAGTTCAGGAGAGCGTTTGTGCGAGCGCCTCATCTATCGTCCCTACGTATTGAAGGTCCAGTCCCTTAAGCAAGTCCACAGGGATCTCGGCGACATCTTGACGGTTTTGTTCGGGCAACACAACGCACTCGATTCCGGCACGCTTGGCGGCCAACACCTTCTCCTTGATCCCACCGACCGGAAGCACTTTTCCGCGGAGAGTAATTTCTCCCGTCATCGCAATCTTTGGCTTTACCATTCGCCCGGTGTAGAGCGAGGCCAACGACGTCACCATGCCAACGCCGGCCGAAGGGCCGTCTTTCGGCACGGCCCCCGACGGCACGTGGAGATGCACATCAGTGGTCGAAAAATCTTCCGGTGTGAGGCCGAATTGCTCGCCCTGGCTTCGCAGCCAAGATCGCGCAGCCTCGACCGACTCGCGCATCACGTCCCCAAGCGAGCCTGTCAATTTCAACTCACCGCGCCCCGGCATCTTGGTCGACTCGATAAACAGAATATCGCCGCCGGCGGGTGTCCACGCCAAACCAACCGCGACCCCGGGCTG
>JBLHOB010000204.1:0-6010 GCA_047619425.1 Myxococcota bacterium | reverse complement strand
TTGTGAAGATCGATCTCGACGGACAGCCAGTGATCGATACGCCTTACGGCACCAATGCCGCGGGCTTCACCATCCACGGGGCCATTCACGAAGCGCGCGACGATGCCCAGTGCGTGATGCATCTCCACACGCTTGACGGCTCGGCGGTTGCGACGATGGAAGAGGGCTTGATGCCGCTCAACCAGACGACGATGTTGATTCGTGAAGACGTCGCGTACCACGAGTATGAGGGCGTGGCGCTCAACCTTGACGAGCGCACGCGGCTGGTCGCAGACCTGGGTGAGAAGAACCTGATGATGCTGTGGAACCACGGCACCTTGTCCCTTGGACGCAATGTCGGTGAAGCTTTTGCGCGAATGTATTTGCTCGAGCGCGCGTGCTCGATGCAGGTTCGTGGTCTTTCGGGTGGCAGCGGTTTGCATATGCCGTCTGCTGAAGCGATTGCCACAACGGCTGCGCAGGGTCGCGCTGCTATGGATATGGGAGTCGGCGACCTGCTATGGCCGGCGTTGTTGCGCCGCCTGGATAAGACGGACGCGTCTTTTCGCGACTAGTCGCCCAAAGTTCCGCGAAAGAGACTCGGTTCGTCGTTCGCTGCTCCGTATCCCGTTCGGGCGATGGGGCCGGGTCGCGCCGGTTTACCCGAAGTCTGGGAATCCGAGTTCCGCAAGCAGCTGCGCCCGATTGCCGTCCAGTGCCGGCGCTGCGGGTCTGGTGCTCGGGTCTTCCGACCGCGACATCTTGATCGGATTGCCCGCAACCTTGAAGTCTTCGAGGCCGGGCTCGTCGATGCCGACCACCATGTTGCGAGCCTGTGTTTGCGGATGGTTTAGGACCTGCTCGACGTTGTGAATCGGGCCGCATGGAACCCCAGCCGCGGCGAGTCGTTCAAGCCATACCTCCGAAGGTTGCTGGTGAAGCGTCTCTTCGAGTTCGCTTTTGAGAAGCAGGTGATTGTCCGTGCGATCTTGATTCGAAACAAAGCGCGGATCACTCGCTAGAGCGTCGCGCTCAATTGCACCACAGAGCGCCGCAAATAGAGAGTCATTGCCGGCAGCGATCACAAATAACCCATCGGCCGTCGCGAAACTGTCGAACGGAGTGATCGACGGATGTCGCGAACCGATCGGTTCGGGCACGTTGCCGGTGGCTTCGTAGCGAGCGATCGCGTTCTCGAGGATCGCGACCTGGCAATCGAGCATCGCGATGTCCAGTTTTTGCGCTTCGCCCGTTTTCTCTCGTTCGAACAAAGCGGCGTTAATCCCCGCACAGGCGAACATGCCGGCCGCCAAATCACCAACGGATGTGCCGACCCGGGTCGGTTCGCCGCCGGGTTGTCCGGTCAAGCTCATGACGCCACCCATTGCCTGCACTACCAGGTCATAGGCCGGTCGAGTGCGCAGGGGGCCCGTGTCCCCAAAACCCGAAACTGACGCATAAATGATCGAGGGATGTTTTGCGTGCACGGCAGCCCAGCCGTAGCCCAATTTATCCATCGTACCGGGGCGATAGTTTTCGATCAGGATGTCGGCTTGGGCGAGCAGGGCGTCGAAGATCGCGCAGTCAGATTCATCTTTTAAATCGAGAGCAATGCTCTCTTTGCCGCGATTCAGCGAGACGAAATAGGCGGACTTTTCATCGATGAAGGGGCCAATATGTCGCGCATCGTCGCCGGCACCTGGGCGTTCGACCTTGATTACACGCGCGCCGAGGTCGCTCAACATCATGGTGCAATAGGGCCCGGCGAGCACTCGGGTGAGATCGACTACCGTGATGCCCGCAAGTGGTCCAGCGCCAATCATCTACTCGCACTCCCTTTTTGAACTGCAATGTGGCTGACGGATTCAGCCGATAGCGATTGAGATCGCTTCAGAAAAATTTCCAACGTGGCCGATCATATCGGGAATCTCGCGTCGCGGCGCTATGCTGCTGGCCCGCGACTCACCGCCAGGAGCATTGAGACCTATGACCGACGGCCAGCCCCCCACGCACTTTGATGTAATCGTAATTGGTGGGGGCCCCGGAGGCTATCCGACTGCGATTCGCGCACGGCAACTCGGGCTCACCGTCGCGCTTATCGAGTCGACTCATCTCGGCGGGATCTGCTTGAATTGGGGCTGCATTCCCACCAAGGCGTTGCTCTACAGCGCAGAAGTATTTCAGCTCGCGCAAAACCTGTCTGAGTACGGCGTGCAAGCCGGAGGCGAGCCGACGGCGGACCTTCCCGCGATGGTGAAGCGGTCCCGGCGCGTCTCCAAGCGTCTCACCACTGGCATCAAGCACTTGATGAAGAAGAACGAAGTCGAAGTGTTCGACGGCTTTGGACGGCTCGCTGGGCCCGGGCAGGTCATCGTGGAAAAGGACGGCGCAATCGTCGCCACACTTTCAGGGGCCAATGTCGTGCTCGCGACGGGTGCGCGTTCGCGCAGCTTGCCGGGGCTCGAGCCCGATGGCGACAAAATTTGGACTTCCAAAGAAGCAATGACCCAGGACTTCATTCCACCAACCTTGCTCGTTGTTGGCTCGGGAGCAATCGGGATGGAGTTCGCGAGCTTCTATTCCGATCTCGGCACCGAGGTGACCGTTGTCGAGGCGTTGCCACAAATCTTGCCCGTCGAGGACGCCGAGATTTCCGACGTTGTTGTGAAGAACTTTAAGAAGCGGGGCGTCGTGTTTCACACCGACACCATCGTAAGCAATCTCGAGTCTGTCGGTGACGGCATGCGGGCCACGATTTCGCCTAAGGATGGAGAGCCCACGGTTGCCGAATTCAGTCGCGTGATCCTCGCGATCGGGATCGTCGGCAATGTCGAAAACCTCGGCCTCGAGCAAACAGGCGTCGTCGTCGATCGGACCCACATTGTTACGAATGAATGGTTGGAGACGGGTGAGCCCGGCGTCTTTGCAATTGGCGACGTGGCAGGCCCGCCGTGGCTTGCCCACAAGGCCACCCACGAAGGCGTGCTCGTTGCCGAGCGCATCGCGGGTCTACCCAATTTGCATCCGATCGATCCGAAACGGATCCCCGGTTGCACATACTGTCATCCGCAGATCGCGAGCATTGGCTTGACCGAAGCGCGCGCACTCGAAGAAGGGCACGAGATCAAAGTCGGCCGCTTCCCGTTTCGCGGCAACGGCAAGGCGATCGCGATGGGCGAGCCCGACGGCATGTTCAAGACCATCTTCGACGCCAACAGCGGAGCGATCCTCGGTGCTCACCTCGTTGGCCACGGCGTAACGGAGTTGATCGGCACGATTAGTACCGCGATGCAACTCGAGTCCACCGAGGTCGAGATCATGCACTCGGTGTTCCCGCATCCGACGCTTTCCGAGGCACTACACGAGTCTGTGCTCGAGGCCTTCGGACACGCGATTCACATCTAAGAGCCTTGGGCCACGCTGCCAGGACCGGAAACTCGGCTGTGGCTGATAGGGTGAAGCGCTAGAGCGTCGAGACTCCGTGCGCTCGGCCAAGCGGCTTGTTGGGCCGCCAGGCCGCTCGGTGCGATCCCACCGGAGGGGCTTTCTTAGAGGGATCTATGCGAAGGGATGAATCACTCGACCCACGTTCCTCACTACACCGAGACGACTGGTAACCACGTGACCGGTTATGCGGTTTGTACTGCGACAGGTTGCGGCGCAGTTATGGGTTCAACGCGACGTGCTGCTGCTCGAGGCCGTGTGGCAAGTAACGATCGCCGCAGGTCCTCAGGGCTTACCGGCGGCAAGCCCGCTTCGGCAGAGCGCTTGTGGCAGGCGACGTAAATGGCCTGCTCCGAGAGTCGGCGAATTTCGATGCGTCCGCCCTTGTTGACCGGGTTGAACAACGGCCCCGGTGCGACTCCACGACGGGCCAACCAAGATTCCAGGGCGAGTAGCCCTTCGCGGTTGGCAGTAAAACGACGCGGTGTGCGTGTGCCATTGCCTCGTACGCAAATGGTGCTCGTACGGCGGTCGAAGTCGGCGAGATCAAGAGCTGCCACTTCGGCGCGTCGCAAGCCCGCTCCGAAGAGCAGGGCGAAGAGCGCTGCGTCGCGCGGACCGGCCGGCGACCGATCGCGTTCACATGTTCCCACCAGAGCGCGCAACTCCTCCTGGCTAAGTGCTCGACTCTTGCGCGGTGAAGGGCCGTGGACTGCCGGAAGGTCGATGGCTCTTTGGTGATCCTCTGCGGAAATGTTGCCCAATCGCCAGACCTGCTTCAGTACACCGCGTAAGGCAGCAAGGTGTTTGTTCGCTGTAGCCGGAGCAAGCTCGGCGGCGAGGCGTGTTCGCAATGCAGAAGTGTGTTCGATGCGAAGCTGAGCCCAGGGCAGTGTTTGCATGTCGCAGCGACCATCGGAGAGATAGCGTGCGATTTTCTGGAGTGCTTCGTTCATGGTCCTTCTCGAACCGAGACCAAGTTGTGCAAGGTAAAGTGCCGCCGGATGCTGATCCTCCGGCGTTTCTCGTGCGACATCGATGTCGTGAGACTCGAATGGAATTGTCATGGTGCCCCCCCTCTGTTCGACGCGGTCTGCGTCGATCCTCTTTGGCTGGCCGGCATCATCGCTGGCCACGAATCGAACCTATGACCTTCGAGAGGGGGCAGGTATCGGGAGAACCCCTGAGCTTAGGGTTGGGAATCGACTGATTTGGAGCAGGCCGGACTGGGTTCTGCACCCGGCTTTGATTGAGAGATCGGATATTCTTGGCTGCTCGGGTGCGAGATTGTTGAGGTGTGAGAGGGGTTTGGAGCGCCGGCGCTCCGGGGACGGTGTTCGCCTGTTGGGTAGGGTCTTTTCGGTGCCGATCTGCGATCTCAGGGGCTGCCGCTGGGCACCCCAGCTGCAACACAAAGGTTATACTTGTGTTCTACTTTGGACGGTGAGATTGATCCTCGTGGGTTTAGGAAGCGTCTCAGGACTTTCGGCAGAAAAGCCGAAATAAATCGATATGCCCAACCAATTACTCATGGCCATGACCACAATCATCGTGTTTGGCCTCGGAATGCTGGCCTACACCTCGCAACCCGCGGAGTGGATTCCTGGAATTGTGGCGATGATCGACCCCCCGGAGCCGGTGTTGGTTGTTGTTGTGGGCAACCGAGTGTTGGTTCAGAGTGTGCGCCGGGCGATCTCGCCCGACCGCATTGCTGCCGACGGCGTAGACGCCTTCGCATTGGTTGACCGACGGGTCATCGCGGCCAACGCCGAGGCGGCGAGCGATCCGATCAATCAACTGGGTTGGATCGACGACCCGATTGAAATGGTTTCGGTGGTGACCGATGGCGGGCGACGTTGGGAGGAGAACCGACGCCAGAATGCAGGCGATCGTGGCATGAGCGAAGAACAACGACAGCAAGCGGCGCAGATCGCAAACCTGATGAACAAACCGTCGCTAAACGCTGCACAGGCGAACATGGTGCTGCAGCACATGGACACGACCGGGCAGTTCTAGTCGCTGTTCATGTCCGAGTCGCTCTTGTCTTCGCTATCCGTAATCTCCATCGGCTTCAGCGCGCTTTGATCGCGAAACCATTCAATGGTGTCTGCGGCGTCCTTGCGTTCTCTCACCAAGTGTTCTCGGATCGCATGGGCGAGGCGCTCGTCTTTTAGGAAGTGGACGCTCGAGGTGGGCTCGGCGTCAAAGCCGCGAACCTGCTTGTATTCCCCGCCTTGCCCGGGCTCGAAGCGAGTAAGGCCGCGCTCGATACAGAACTCGATGGGCGCGTAGTAGCAGGTATTGAAGTGCAGGTGTCGGAGCGGTGCGTCACAGCCCCAATAGCGGCCGTAGAGAACATCGCCTTTGAAAACATTCAACGTGCCGGCGATCGTGTCTTCCCCTTGTCGTGCCAGGGTGAGTTGCAGGCGGTCGCGAAAGCGCTCGGTAATCAGTTCGAAAAACTCGCGGTTGAGGTACTGGCGCCCCCAGTGGTGGTGGTTGTCAATCGTCGATAAGTAGAAGCGATACATGTGGGACATCGCGCTCGCATCGATATCGTCTCCGACGACGAAGTCGAGGCGCACGC
>JBLHOB010000203.1:0-6016 GCA_047619425.1 Myxococcota bacterium | reverse complement strand
CCAGCATTTGAGCCCGTCGAGCACATGGCAGCGCTGTACGGCTACACGAAGGAAGCTGCAAAAGACGCGTCGTCAAAAGTCGCCGAAACTCTGCACGTTCTCGCCACCCGCCTGCGAGCACAGCGCGAAGCGGGTAGCCGCTATCTCATTGGCGACGAGTTGAGCGCGCTTGATATCTACTGGGCGGCGTTCGCGGCCATGGTCTCGCCACTTTCACAAGAGCAGTGCCCGATGCCAGACTACTTACGGCAAAGCTACAGCACGGTCGACGAAACCATCGCGAGTGCGCTCGCACCCGAACTGATCGAGCATCGCGACTTCATCTACGAGAACCATCTTGAGCTGCCAGTCGTGATTACGTAATCGAAACGCCCCTCGCTCTATCGCTCGACGTCGAAGCCTTCATCGAAGCGCCACTTCCCGCGCCGTGTCTCGCCCGCCAGCGCGCCGTCGAGCTTGCGCAAGAACGCTTCCCTCGGCATTTCACGGGCGCCAAAGCGATCGAGATGGTCGGTGTGGACCTGGCAATCGAGAAACGCAAAGTCCCACACTGCGAGTTGTTTCGCGAGATGAACAAAAGCGACTTTTGACGCATCGCTTTTTCGGGTGAACATCGACTCGCCAAAGAAGCCTCCCCCGAGCGACACCCCGTACATCCCACCCACAAGCTCGCCCTCGAACCAAGCTTCCACGCAGTGCGCAAAGCCCAGCTCGTGCAACGCGACATAGGCTTCGATCATGTCGTCGGTGATCCACGTGCCGTCTTGATCGGGCCGGGAGCTGGACGCACACGCGCCAATCACCTGTTCAAAGGCCGTGTCGAGGCGCACGTCGAACTTGCGGCGGCGAATGTTCTTGCGAAGTGATCGGTTCACCACCAACTCGTCGAGTTGCAACAACATGCGCGGGTCGGGAGAGAACCACAGGATCGGGTCTTCGTTGTACCACGGGAAGATTCCGTGGGCGTAAGCGGAGAGCAAGCGCTCGGGCAGCAGATCGCCACCGATCGCAACAAGCCCCGTCTCTTCGTCGGCACTGCGCGGATCGGGAAAGGGCACCGCGTCTTTCACCTCATCCCACATGGGTTCCCGCTTCATGTAGTTTCTTCATCACGTTTTCCTAGATCGCCGCGAACTCGACAGCATCTTCAGACCAGGCCGCGGCAGCCGCCATCGCGTCAATCACGCCCGCGGCGCTTTCAACCACCGACCACATCGAAAGATGCCGCTGATCCATAAAGTTTTGCTCAACACATTGATTGAGCTGGGCCAGGCAATGGTGAAAGAAGTCGCGCTGATTCACAAACACAATGGGCCCAAGGAACAGGCCGAGGCGTTTGGCGGTGATGACTTCAAAGACCTCTTCGAATGTCCCCGAGCCACCGGGCAGAGTTACGACGGCATCGCACGAGGCCACCATCAAGTTCTTGCGCTCGGCCATGCTCTCGACGAGGTGCAATTCGCTCAAGCCTTTGTGAGTCCATTCGCGCTCGGCCATAAAGCGCGGTTGAATGCCAACCACTTTGCCACCCTCGGCGAGGGCCGCGTCGGCGAGCGCCCCCATCGAGCCCAACGACCCGCCGCCATAGACAACCGTGCGACCCGACTGCGCAAGCCTTCGCCCCAGGTCGGCCGCCGATTCGCGAAACACGGGGTCGGCGCTTTGGCTTGAGGCGCAAAAGACGAGGACCCGCCGGCTAGTGGGCACCTCGTTCTCGTTGTTTTCGGCTACTTGGGGTGTTTCAGACATCGAGGCGGCTCCAACGGGTGTGCTGCTGTGTTGCGCATGTTGGCAGTTGTCGGTGCTTCGCGCGCGGTTTGCCTTATTTTCGCTTGCTTGACCGAACTTCACCCGCCCCCTACATTTGCGGGACAGGTTCAGAATTTCCGGGACGATTTCCGGCGCTTGCAGGCCCTAGGACCACCCTCACCCATCCGGGACGGGCTCCGCCCGACGTGCTAAGCGCCCTCACCAGATCAGCGCGAGATAGACGCTACGCCAGCGCGATCATAATCACGATTTCTCAATATCGTAGAAAAGAGAAGACCCATGAGTGAGCACCCTTCCAAGCGAGGGGGAGCGACATCTGCGGTGCACGCCGGTGAACTCCGCCAGCAAGAAGCCAACGCGATTACGACTCCCATCTATCAGACTTCAACCTTCTGGTTCGAAAACTCTCAGGACGTCATCGACTACCAGGAAGGACGCAGCGACCGCGAAGAATACGGCCGCTACGGCAACCCGACCTGGCGTGCAGTCGAGCGCAAACTCTCTGCACTCGAGGGCGGCGAGGAGTCGATCCTCTTTGCATCGGGGATGTGCGCCGCGACGACAACCTTCATGGCACTGTTGCCCGTCGGCAGTCACTTGATCGTGACGAGCGATTGCTATCGCCGCACACGCCAATTCATCGACCAGTTTTTGGCGCGGATGGGGGTTGAGATCTCCATCATTGCGCCCGGCAGCACCGAGGCCTTCGCCGAGGCGATCAAACCCAACACCGAGCTCTTCTTTACCGAGTCGCCCACCAACCCGTACTTGCGGGTCGTGGATGTCCCGGCAGTTGTCGAAGTCGCGAACAAGAACGGCGTAAAAGTCATCATCGACTCGACGTTTGCAACACCGGTAAACCACCGACCGTTGCAAGACGGTGCCCACCTCGTGCTCCACAGCGCGACAAAGTACTTGAGTGGTCACAATGACTTGCTCGCCGGTACGGTTACGGGCAGTGCCGACTTGATCAGCGTGGTGCGCAAAGCACTTGGCGTGCTCGGCGGCATCATCGACAGTCACGGCGCATGGCTGTTGTTGCGCGGGCTCAAGACGCTTGCGATCCGCATGCAGAGTCACAACACCAACGGCCAGGCGGTTGCCGAGTATCTCGAAGCGCATCCCAAGATCAAGAAAGTCTGGTACCCCGGGCTCAAGTCGCATCCCGATCACGACGTCGCCACGGCACAGATGAGTGGCTTCGGTGGAGTCGTTACGTTTGAGATCGACACCGACCTCCAGGGCGCGATTCGCTTTGTCGATGCAACCCGTATCCCCTACCAGGCACCGAGCCTTGGCGGTGTGGAGTCGTTGATCGAGCTACCGGTTACGATGTCATTTTGGGACTATCCGGCGGAAGAGCGCGCAAAGCTCGGGATCACCGATTCGCTGTGTCGCTTTGCTTGCGGCATTGAAGACAAAGACGATCTTATCGCCGATCTCAAACAGGCTCTCGAGAAGGTTTGAGCGCGGCGCTTGCTTTGAGAACACAGTCGAGGTTAAAGACAAACGTTGATCGACACGCACGCCATCGCTGCTTATGTGGTTTCGAGTTCGGACGGTGATCGCTGCAGTCTGAGCGAGTTGCTGAGCGCCATTCGCTCTCGATCGCCAGAAGCGAGCCACGAAGAAGTCTTGGATGCGTGTCGCAACACATGCCTTGACCTGGTGCGAGAAGGCCATTTGCGCCTGGACATGACGTTGCCGCACGCGAATCGGCCAGGACGAGACGGCTACACGCTGGTCGCCGACGAAGAAGTGCCTGCGATACTCACAGATCCCAACGCCTGGCTCAGCCCGCGCGAAACGCATGCGTGTTACTGGCCCATGGCAACCGAGAGCGGTAAGGCGAAGTACATCAGCGAAGATGCCTTCTCACTGTGAAGCGGTGGCGCTGCAAACGCGCGACGAGCCGTAGCTACCGCGGCGCGGTGGTTGCAGCTGCACTCCTCGCCACATTCGGATGTACAGCCCAGGGCAAGCGCGAGTATCCGTTTGCTGCGATCGGCACTCAAGCCGACTTTTACTCCGAAAGTCACATCGATTACCGCAAGCTCGAGCGAGAAGACTTCTGGTCGTTCGGACCGCCAAGTGACACCAACGCGCAAGCCCAGCATTTGGGCGCAGTGCTTTGCTCTATGATCACAACCGACAAAGCACTCGAATTGACATTCGACCCAGCGAGCAAAGCAAACGATTACGCTTTCACCATCGCCAACCCAAAGTATCGCGCGCGCATGAACCGCGATTGCTCGTGGTGGAACGCCTCAAACGACCAGGCGACACCCAAGTACATACTCGAACACGAACAGATTCACTTTGCTTTGAGTGAGATCTACGCCCGCAAGATCAATCGCGACGTTCGGGGGCTACGCCTGCGCGTCCCATCCCGGGAGCAAGCCGCAAGCCGCGCAGAAGCAGCCGTCACGGCACTGCTCGAAGATTCGATGGTCGAGCTACTCGGCGAAAACCGAAAGCTCGATGAGCAAACCGCTCATGACCTCGACAATCAAGCACAGCAACGTTGGCTCAACGATGTCGAGCAGCGTCTGCGCGAGTCAACCAGCGCCTTGAACTGAGACGCAGCTAGGTCGAACTCGGGGCAAGCTCAATGACTCGCTAAAACAGCCGACCATTCGCGGGAGCCGTCTGCTCGGCGGCAAGAAGGCGCGCCTTCACTTCAACCCCACCCGCGTATCCCTGCAACTTGCCGCCGCTGCCGACGACACGATGGCAGGGGATTACGAGTGCGAGCGGGTTGGCACCCAACGCCATGCCTACGGCGCGTACAGCCTTTTCGTCACCGGAGAGCTGTGCGACGTCTTTGTACGAAAGCGTCTCGCCAAAACCAATTTCGGAAACGATCTTGAAGATCCTCTGCTGAAACGGCGTGGCGCGCAGGTCCGTGGGCAGCTCGAAAGACTGGCGCTTTCGCTCGATGAACTCGACAGCCTGTTCGAAGAAGATGCGGTTCTTCTCGGGGTTGTTACGAGTTACGCACCCCGGAGCAAAGCTCTCTTTCCAGCCACTGAAGCCTCGTCCCTGACTAAGGGGGAAACCCAAGAAGACCAGGCCGCGCTGCGAAGACGCAACTCGGAGCAGGCCAAAGCTCGTCTCAAAATCTGCGCTGTAGATGACTTCTTGCACGCGGTTCACAATACACGTCGGCGCAGCGTTGTGGAAGAGAAAGTTGCCCTCGTGAAAACTTCGATCAACTTTCTACGGCAGGGTCGGTTAGACCCAAGCGCTTCATCATTTTTTGCAGCGACTGGCGCGGAATCCCCAAACGCTCAGCGGCGCGGGTCTTACTGCCCGTCTCGGTGATCGCGGTCATGATCATGCGGCGCTTCATGTTGTCGACAGAAAGGTTGAGGTTCCACTCTTCAATCGCCTCGTCGCTGGCATTGTTTGGCAGCGGCTCGGGCGCCGCGCCGCGCACATGGCTTGAGAGCATGTCGATCGAAACCTGGTCTTCGTCGCCCGCCAAAACCACCATACGCTCGATCTCGTTTTCGAGTTCGCGAACATTGCCACGCCACGCGTAGGCGGTGAGCAAATCCATCGCCGCATTGCTGAAACCCTTGAGGGTGCGCGACATACGCTCATTGGCGCTTTCAAGAAAATGATGAGCAAGGGCGGGGATGTCGCTGCGCCGCTCGCGTAGCGGGGGCACTTCGATCTCGACAACCCGCAGGCGATAGAACAGGTCTTCGCGAAAGCGGTCTTCGGTAACGCGATCCTGCAGGTTGCGATTCGTCGCGGCGAGTACGCGCACGTCGACGTTTAGTGTGTCAGAAGAGCCCAGCGGACGAATCTCGCCCTCCTGCAAGACGCGCAGCAATCGCACCTGCATGCCCGGCTCGGTCTCCCCGATCTCGTCGAGAAAGATTGTGCCGCGATCGGCCATCTCGAAAAGCCCCTGCTTGTCCTGGTTGGCACCCGTGAAGGCACCGCGCCGATGTCCGAACAACTCACTCTCGAGCAGGGTGTCCGGCAACGCCCCGCAGTTCTGCGCGACAAAACGTTGTTCGCGCCGTGAACCCGAGTAGTGGATCGCGCGAGCGACGAGTTCTTTGCCGGTACCGGTTTCGCCGGTGATCAAAACGGTGGCGTCGGTCTCCGCCACCTTCTTCATGACTTCGAAAACCCGTTGCATGGCGGGACTGTCGCCAATGATTCCGTCGTAGGAAAAGCGGCGCTCGACCTCTTGTCGCAGGTAGAGGTTTTCAGCCCGCAAGCGTTCGTT
>JBLHOB010000202.1:0-6031 GCA_047619425.1 Myxococcota bacterium | reverse complement strand
CGACGGTCCACGAAGATCCCATTCACAAAGGACCCACCGCGCTGGGCGTACCCGCGCGATGCCAAAAACTGACCAATCTCGGGCATGGTCTTCTTCGTGCCGGAAACCAGCGTCTCCACGCAAATCACCATCGGTCGGTACTTCTTGAAGTCAACCGTCTTGAGGATGTCGAGATGGATCCCCTCGGCATCAATTGAGAGATACTCGGGCGCACCGCCAAAGTGCTTCTCCATCACGCCGTTGATCTCGAGCAATTGCATCTTGATCACCTTCTCAAGCCGGATCTCACCCTTGGTGGTCTTCACCATGTGATCCGCTTCTTCTTTGGAGAAGGTGTTCCACGACGAATCGTTCATCATGTAGAAGTCGGCTTCGCGCACGTCGCTCATCCCGATGCCGGCGGTGAGCGTCACATCCTCGGGGCGTTCGGCTCGGATCTTCTCGCACATGACGGGGTTGGGCTCAACGAGGACGCCGCGAAACCCCTTGGTGTAGAAGAGGTAGGTGTTGTTGATGATGACCGGATCGTGGGCGCCCACATCGAGGTAGCGGACATCGGTTGCGCCGATGTAGCCGAGGATAAATGCCGCGACGAGGTCTTCGCCACACTGCGCGTACGAGCGCTCACCCGGTGCGTTGTTCGCGTGTGCGATTGCGCCGACGGGCAGGCCTGTCGCCAACCCTGCGCCGAGACCTCCGGCCCCTAGCAAGAACTCTTTACGGGTCAGGTTCACAGGTCGTCACCTCCACGCGCGGGTTGCGTTGCGCGGTATCGCCCAACACGCCGGTCGTTGCGCCGCACTTCATTCAGAGAGGCTAGCCCTAAAAGTCCACTACATCGAAGGACAGGTGCAGAAGGTGGAGGGCGCCGGCGTTCTGATAACTTACTCCGGCACGTAGCGGCTGATCGTGTCGATCACGCATGCAGGGCGATCGCCGCCTTCGATTTCAACCGTGACGCGAACTGTCGACTGCACCGCGCCACCCTTGACGTCTTCTACCTTGATCAACTCCGCGCTACCGCGAACTCGCGAGCCTACGGGCACGATTGCCGGAAAACGAAGACGATCGGCGCCATAGTTGACCCCCATCGAGATCCCGCGCACGTCCATAATTTGGGGCAGAAAGAGGTTCACCAGCGACTGAGTAAGGTAACCGTGGGCGATCGTCGTGCCGAAGGGCCCCTTCTTGGCGCGCTCGGGGTCGACGTGAATCCACTGATTGTCACCCGTCGCATCCGCAAATTTATTAATGCGCTCTTGGTCGATCTCAAGCCACTCGCTTACGCCGAGATGTTTGCCAACAGAGTCTTTGAGTTCGGCCGGAGTGTGAAAGATCGTCGTCATGGAGGTTCTCCTGTTCGGGTCTTTGTTTCTTGTCTTTTTGCGCGTGATTTGTGCGCGCATCGAGTTGCTTTGCTCCACCGGGCTTGAGCGGTCGAGCTTGGTCTGGGACGACGGCTAGCTCGACTTGTTCTTTGCCGCGTCCAAGAACGCGGGCTTCTCGCCGCCGCCGTGCACCCAAACGCTGGAACCACTGACATAGCTCGCCAACGGAGAAGCGAGATAGAGACATGTGTCACCAATGTCGCCGGGCTCCCCCAGCCGCTCGAGTGGCACCGTCGCACCAACCGCAGCAATGCCTTCTTCGTCGCCGTAGTGAAGATGTGCTTGTTCGGTGCGAATCATGCCGGCGATTATTCCGGTAACGCGAACCTTGGGGGCCCACTCCACCGCGAGACTTTCGGTCAAACTCAAGAGCCCCGCCTTCGCGGCGCCATAAGCCGCAGTGCCCGGGGAAGGACGCGTCGCACTCACGCTTGCGATGTTGATGATCACGCCGCCCGAGTCTTGCTCTTGCATTACCGCGTTGGCCTTCTGTGAGAAGTTAAGCGGTGCAATGAGGTTGAGTCGAATGATTGATTCAGAAAATCGCGGAGACACGGTCGCGGCATCGGCTTCGGGTGCGCCGCCGGCGTTGTTCACTAGGACGTCAACGCGACCCAATCGCTCTTTTGCAAATGCGATGACGGCCTCGACGGCCTCGACGTCGCGCACGTCCGCCGGGGTAAAGACCGCTTGGCGACCACCGGCTTCGGGCAACTTCTCGGGTTCGCTGCGTCCACAGATGATGACGTCCGCACCGGCTTCGAGGAAGCGAGTGGTAATCCCAAGCCCAACGCCACGGCCACCGCCGGTGACGATCACGACTTGCCCTGTGTAGTCGAGGGGGTTCGCCATGTGGTGTTGTCTCCTAGGTCGCTTGCAAGCAAGCGACTACGCGCGTTAGAGGTTGATCCGCTGCGCGAGTTGTTCGCGATGAAACGAAGCATCGCCCAGCAACGACTCCGATGACTTGGCGCGCTTAAAATAGAGGTGCACGTCGTACTCCCACGTAAAGCCGACGCCACCGTGGATCTGGATGCAGTCTGCCGCGCAGGTGAAGTAGGCGTCCGAGCAATAGGCTTTGGCGAGTGGAGCGACGGTGTTGATCTCGCTTTCGTTGCTCTCCGAAACGGCGCACCCGGCGTAGTAAGCGGCCGATCGCGCGCTCTCGACCTTTACCATCATGTCCGCGCACTTGTGCTTGATGGCCTGAAAGGATCCGATTGGACGACCAAACTGCTCGCGCTCCTTTGCGTATGCGACCGACATGTCGAGGCAGCGCTGGGCGCCTCCGACTTGCTCAGCCGCAAGAGCGATGGCGGCGAGATCGAGAGTACGCGAGAGCGCGGGCCATGCTTCACCCTCCACTCCCATCAATTCGGAGGCCGACACGTCAACATCATCGAAGGCCAGCTCAGCCAAACGGCGCGTTTGATCCATCGTCGGCAGTACCCGCCGCGTGAGACCTGCACGATCGGCGGCGATCACGAAGAGACTAATGCCATCGGTGCCCGTGCTATCCGCCCTACGCGCAGCAACCACGATCAACTCAGCACTGTGTCCGTCCACAACAAAGCTCGCGGTACCCGAGAGCTTGAACCCATCGCCCGACGGTGTCGCAACGACTTCAACCGCGGACGCGTCCCAATTGCCCCCGGTACCCGAGTAGGCGAGCGTTGCCCGAGTTGTGCCTTCGGCGATGCCTGGCAAGTGGGCCTGCTTTTGTTCTTCACTGCCCGCAACCAAAAGCGCGTTGGCCCCCAGGCATACGCTCGAGAAGAAGGGGGAGCAAACTAGCGCCCCGCCCATGATTTCCATCAAAGCCACGAGCTCGACATAGCCAAGCCCAAGGCCGCCATACTCTTCGGGGATATGGACTGAAGTCCAACCAAGTTCGCTACCGATCTGGCCCCAAAGGGCTGGGTCGTAGCCGAGCTCGCTCTCCATCGCCTTGCGGATTTGTTCGCTGCCCGAATTTTCTTCGGCAAACGCCTGCGCCATGGCGCGCAGTTCTTCTTGTTCTTCGTTGAACGCAAAGTCCATTGAGAATGACTCTTTCTAGTTGCGGGTGTCTTTACGTGCGCCCGGTCGTCATACGCCTTGAATCAAGTACCGAACACTTTCTGCGGCTCAGGTGACTTGGCAATCACTTCCGCGACCGCGGCACCGACTTCGTCGGGCTCCCAGCGCGCGCCCTTGTCTACCGTCGGACCATCGTGGTAGCCGATCGACGTGCCGATGATGCCACCCTTCACTTCAAAGATCCGACCCGTGATGTCACGCGACTCGCTGCTGCCCAGCCAAACCACCAAAGGCGAAATATTCTCTGGTGCGTTCTCATCAAACGCTCCGTCTTCCGGCGCTTTCATGTCTGTGAAGACGGCTTCGGTCATGCGTGTGCGCGCAGCCGGTGCGATCGCGTTGGCGGTCACGCCGTAGCGGCCCAACTCCGCGGCCTGCACGAGAGTCAGGGTCGCAATGCCGCCCTTCGCTGCCGAATAGGTCGCCTGTCCGACGCTGCCCTGCAGTCCGGCGCCACTGCTCGTGTTGATGATCCGGCCGTCGACGGGGTTGCCAGCCTTGGACTCATTGCGCCAGTACTCTGCCGCGTGACGAGCAATACAGAAGTGACCCTTGAGGTGCACGCGCGTGACTGCGTCCCACTCGTCTTCGGAGCACTTGAGGAACATGCGATCGCGGAGGAAGCCCGCGTTGTTTACGACAACGTCGAGACGACCAAAGGTGTCGACCGTCGTCTTTACAAGCTCGCGGGTGGCGTCAAAGTCTGCGACGTCGGCGCCATTCACAATCGCCTCGCCCCCCATCGCACGAATCTCTTCGGCGACTTCGCCGGCGGGGCCTTCGCTGCTACCGACGCCATCGGCGCCGGCGCCGAGGTCGTTCACAACGACCTTCGCGCCCTGGCGCGCAAACTCGAGTGCGTGTGCGCGGCCAATCCCGCGGCCTGCGCCCGTCACAATGACGACGCGATCCTGACAAAGCTTGCTCATCTCTTTCTCCGTACTCACTCGTGGTGCGAGTGGGTGTTATGCGTTCTTATGTCTAGTGCTGCTGCGTGTTACGCAAATCGTTGCGATGCAGTCTTACAATCGTTCGATGATGGTGACGTTCGCCTGACCACCGCCTTCACACATGGTTTGTAGGCCATAGCGGCCTTCCGTGCGCTCAAGCTCATGGAGCAAGGTCGTCATCAAGCGCGCGCCCGTTGCACCGAGAGGGTGCCCCAACGCGATTGCGCCACCGTTGACGTTGACCTTTGAAAGATCCGCGCCGGTTTCCTTCTGCCATGCGAGGACAACAGAAGCGAACGCTTCGTTGATCTCGACCAAGTCGATGTCCGAAAGTGACATCCCACTCTTCTTCATCGCGTACTCGGTGGCCGGGATCGGTGCCGTGAGCATCCAGATCGGATCTGCACCGCGCACGCTCATGTGATGAATGCGAGCGCGAGGCGTGAGGTTGTGCTCTTTGAGCGCTTTCTCGGAAACGATCAACATCGCGGCCGCGCCGTCGGCGATCTGGCTCGACACGGCTGCGGTCAAACGTCCACCTTCAACCAACGTGCGAAGCGATGCCATCTTCTCAAGGCTCGACTCGCGCGGAGGCTCGTCAGTGTCCGTGTCGCCGTAGGGGATGATCTCTCGCTTGAAGCGACCTTCGGCCGTTGCCGCGAGAGCGCGCCGATTGCTCTCGAGCGCAAAGGCTTCCATGTCTTCGCGGCTGATGTCCCACTTCTCGGCGATCATTTCGGCCGCGTTAAACTGCGAGACTTCCACGTTGCCATAGCGCTCAACCCAACCCTTGCTCGTCGAAAAGGGGTCGGTGAAGCCGAGGCCTTCGGCACACGTCATCGCGGAGGAGATCGGGATCATGTTCATCGTCTGCACGCCACCGGCAACCACGATGTCTTGGGTGCCACTCATCACGCCTTGCGCAGCGAAGTGCACGGCCTGCTGCGAAGAACCGCACTGGCGATCGATCGTGGTACCGGGCACTTCTTCCGGAAGCCCGCCCGCCAACCAACAAGTACGCGCGATGTCGCCAGCCAACGGACCAATCGTGTCAACACAACCAAAGATCACGTCTTCGACCGCAATCGGATCGATGTCGTTGCGCGACATCAGGTTCTTGAGAATGTGCCCACCGAGATCTGCGGGATGCTCTGCGGCGAGTGTGCCCTTCTTTTTGCCGACCGGGGTCCGCACTGCGTCGACGATGTATGCCTCTGCCATGTTGTTTGTTCCTTTTGTCTACTTGCTCGGGAGCTGTTGTGAGCTCACCGACGTTTCACTTTCAAGATCCAGGTAACTAACGAGTGCAGATCACCGACGAGCCGTGGCCGAAGAGGCCCTGGTTTGCCGTGATGCCCGCCGTGGCACCTTCAACTTGTCGGCCCTTGGCTTCGCCGCGCAACTGCCACACGAGTTCGCACACCTGGGCGATCGCTTGGGCGGGGACTGCCTCACCAAAGCAGGCGAGTCCGCCGCTCGGGTTAACGGGGATACGGCCACCGATCGTCGTCTCACCGTCACGAAGCATCTTCTCTGCTTCGCCCGGCTTGCACAGGCCGATGTTCTCGTACCAATCGAGCTCGAGTGCGGACGAGAGGTCGTACACTTCGGCGA
>JBLHOB010000201.1:0-6046 GCA_047619425.1 Myxococcota bacterium | reverse complement strand
TTCCCGCGTCGACTTACCTGATGACACATACGACCAACCCGTTGCTCAGTCGCGCCACGATTGAGTCGTCGTTGGCGGAGTTCGAAGCGGGGCGCAAAAACGGCCAGTGCGATTCGCTCTTTACCGTCAATCGCTTTCAGACGCGCTTCTACCGCGACGACATGAGTGCTGTCAATCACGACCCCGCACAACTCGCCCGTACCCAGGATCTCGAAGTCTGGTACGAAGAAAACTCAAACCTCTATGTGTTTGACAAGGAGAGCTTCGGTGCGACGAATGCGCGGATTGGCGCTGACCCCAAGCGGTATGAATCGCCGTTGCATGAAGCAGTGGATATCGACGATGCCTCCACTTGGCATCTGGCGGAGCTAATCGCCAAGGGCATGCTCGGGGAGAGCGCGTGAAGATTCTCATCACTTGTCCGCCGATGCTCGGTTTGATCGACCATTTCGCCGCCGATATTCGCGCGCGCGGTCTCGACTTCGATGCGCCCGAACTCACCCAGACCATGCCCGAGAGTGACTTGATTAAGTGCATCGGCGACTACGACGGCTGGATCATCGGTGACGATCCAGCGACGCGTGCGGTATTCGAGGCGGGGCAGCGTGGCAACCTCAAAGCAGCAGTGAAGTGGGGAGTGGGTGTCGACAACGTTGACATGGCCTCGGCTCGCGCGTTGGGAATCCCGATCGTCAACACGCCGCAGATGTTTGGCGAGGAGGTCGCGGATGTGGCGCTTGGCTATCTCATTGTTCTCGCTCGTGAGTTGTTCGCCATCGACGCATCGGTGCGGAGCGGCGGGTGGGCGAAGAACCGCGGCATGTCACTCTCGGGCAAGTGCGCTGCCCTTGTGGGCTTTGGCGACATTGGACGCGCATTAGCGCGACGACTCACGGCAATTGGCATGCGAGTGATCGCATACGACCCACACTATGAAGCGCAGCCCGGGCTCGAAACGGTTGAGTGCGCGATTTGGCCTCAGCGGCTCGAGGAAGCCGATGCCTTGTTGTTTACCTGCGCACTCACGGAGAAAAACCATCACATGCTTGGGCCCGCGGAGTTAGCACGAGTCAACCCGGGCTTGCGTGTCGTCAATGTTTCGCGGGGCCCGCTGATCAATGAAGCCGCGCTCGCCTCGGCGCTTGAGTTGGGTGGAGTTCACTCGGCAGCCCTCGACGTGTTTGAAGTCGAACCACTGCCTGAACGCGCGTGCTTGCGAAACTTCGGCGAGCGCGTCGTGTTCGGCTCCCACAACGCCTCCAACACCGAAGATGCCGTGGTGCGCGCAAGCGAGCGAGCGCTAGACCTGCTTTGTGGCTTTCTCGATTTGCCGACGGAAGGCTCAACGCGATGAAGACTGCTCTTGTGACAGGCGCCGCGGGCGGGATCGGCCAGGCGCTGTGTCTCGCCTTTCGTCGCTCCGGCTACCGCGTTATCGGCACCGACTTAAAACCCACGGTCGAAGACTGTGACGTCTATATCCCTTCGGATCTTGAGGGCATGCTGCGCGACGAAGTTTCGCAGGCACTATTCATCGACAGTCTCGCCGCAGTGATCGACGACACGGGCCTCGATGTCCTCGTCAACAACGCGGCACTGCAGATCGTAAAGCCATCGACACAGTTGAGTGTGCGGGACTGGCAGCGTACGCTCAATACGAACGTGATTGCGCCGTTCGCACTCTTGCAAGGGCTATTGCCTCAACTCAAACGCGCGAACGGTTCAGTCGTCAACATCGCGAGTGTTCATGCCGAACTCACCAAGCCGGGTTTTGCCGCCTACGCGACGAGCAAGGCGAGTCTTGTGGCCATGACAAAGAGCGTGGCCGTCGATCTTGCAGGTGCGATTCGCGTCAATTGCATCTGCCCCGCTGCAACCGCGACGCCGATGTTGGTTGAGGGGTTTGACGGCAGGGAGGAAGCGCTTTCTGAACTCGGGAGTTGCCATCCGCTTGGTCGTATCGCCGAGCCAATGGAAGTCGCGCGAGTCGCCGTCTTCTTGGCGAGTTCCGACGCTTCGTTTGTAAACGGCGCCGTACTCGCCGTCGACGGCGGGATCGGTGCGCGCCTCCACGATCCGGAGTAAGGGCGTGGAGGCTTTTCGAGCGCGGCTCCGCTACGCGATCCCGGTGTTGCTGCTTGCACTCGCATTGAGGCTGGTTGGGATTGGGACCGAATCGTTCTGGGTTGACGAGGCATTTTCCGCCGCGGCAAGCGAAGGCTCCGCACTCGAAATCCTGGAAATGAATGCGAAAGACACCCATCCCCCCGCGTATTACTTGGGGCTTTCGACCTGGCGCCAAGTCTTTGAATCCGGTGCCGCAGACCCATCACAGCAAGTAGTTGTGCTGCGCGGGTATAGCGTCGCTGCAAGCTTGCTCGGGATTTTGCTGTTGATGGAGCTCGCCGCTGCGATGGCGGGCAATCGGGCAGCAGCAATCGCTGGGATTTTCGCCGCGTGCAATCCTCTCGATATCTATTTTGCTAACGAAGCGCGCATGTACGCGCAGGCGAGCGCCATCTCGTTGGCTGGCGCATTGGCGTTATGGCATTGGACCCAAATCGCACGGGGAGGGGGCAGTCCTTCCCAATGGTGGAAGCCCGCGGTTGCGTTTGCGGCGAGTGGCTGTGCGCTGCTCTTTACTCACTATGTCGGGGTCACCCTATTGGTTGCCCAGGGGCTTGTGGCGCTGGTGGTCTTCGTTCGCTGCCGCGCGTGGTCGAGTCTGCTGGGCTTGGCAGCAGCGGCCTTGGCAGTCGCGCTCGTATTTACTCCTTGGCTCGTCTATGTGCTCGGATTTCGCGACACACTCATGCACGATGTCGGCTTGGACTGGATGCCAGTCCCGACCTTTGTCGACTACGTTTCATTTGTTGGTCGCGAGTATTTCTTTGGTCGCGCCCACAAGCTCCACGAACAGTGGTGGATGCTGGCGGCACTATTGCCTGTTGGAATTATTGGGATTGCGGGGCTCCGACACTTCGGGACGGCTTCAAGGCAATCGGTTGCGGCAAGTCTTCAGCTAGTCGGGCTTGTGGTCCTCCCGTTGTTGCTTTGCGTGATCGTCGGAGCGCTCGGTCAAGGGATTTACTATCGGCCGCGATTCAGCGTTTTGTTGCTTCCCTACTTTCTCATCGGCCTCGCGATGGCATGCCATCATCTCGGGAGTAGACGTGTCGTCGTCGGAGCCGCAGGCCTGGTCGCAGCACTCATGGTATTGGGGACGGTTGCGCAAGAACGCTCGCCGCAAAAACGGGCCTGGCGCGAAACTGCAAATCACTGGCCCGTTGGCGAAGCGCCCGCGTTCTACGTCGTATTGCCGGTCCAACATCAGCGGCCCCTTTCGCACTATCTCGATGGGCGTATTCGACACACGCCGCAGGACGTTCTCGAAAGACTTGGCCCCTTGCCCCAGGGTGCGTTGATCTGGGTAGCGGCCTGGCCGGACGCTCTCGCTCCGGTCGACGCTGCGTATCGCGAGTGGCTAAAGAGCGTGGGGCCTGCGCGCCGTCAAACGCTCCCGAGTTACTACACGCTGACCCAAGTCGAGCCAACGGGGGGCAACTATTGGCCCGAAGAGGCCCGGGCTCGTTTCCGCGACTGGTACCGACCCTTCGACGTTCGCGGGAAGATCGCCGGGTTTAGCGATGCACGGCGTTTTGGTCCGATCGCATTCGACAGCAAGGGCGAAGCGGTGCGAGAGACACGCGACAATGCTTGGCTGCGGCTTGACGATGTTCGCGCTGGTGAGACGTTGATTGTTCGGGTGACGCCGCCCGGTGAAGGGGCGGCACCGCAGGTTCGGGTCGTTAGGGGCGACTCACCGATTGCCTCGGGCGCTGTCGCCGCAGCTTGGTCCTATGACGCGATAGCGGGTGAGTACCGTGTCGATGCGCCATCGGGGGACGCGCCCCTATGGCTTGGCTGGGAGCCTGCTTCGCAAGAGCGGGAAGGACTGCTGGTGCATTGGATTGGCGTCGTGAGTCCTCGTCTCGCAGGCGTGGCATTCCGACGCTGATTTTGCATTTCCCGCGGAGTCGATAGGATACGTCTCGCGGAATCATTTATTGAGTGGAGAACATCGTGGTCGGTCCGACTCCTGGGATTGGAAACTGGAACTTGATCGGGCAAACCCTGTCCGATCGCTATCTCGTTGAGTCGGAGCTGGGTGCCGGTGGCATGGCAACGGTCTATGCCGCAATGGACCAGACGCTTGGTCGTCAAGTCGTGATCAAGGTGCCCCACGCGGAGTTGTTGCGACAGCCGGGCTTTCGCGAACGTTTCATTGAAGAAGTGCGAAGCCTGATTGCCCTGGTTCACCCGCACATTCTTCCGATTCAAGATTACGGCGAATTTGAAGGCGTGCCTTTCGCAGTCGTGGCCTACTTCTCCGGTGGTGATTTGCGCGCGCGCATCGACGAAGCGGGCGGGCGCTTGAAACTCGACGACTTTCAAGAGTGGGTTCCTCAGATCGCAAGCGCACTGGACTTCATGCATCAAAAGGGCATGGTTCATCGCGACATAAAACCCGACAATATTTTATTTGATGAGCAGGGGAATGTGCTGCTCAGCGACTTCGGTATTGCGACCGTGATGCAGCAGGTTGAGAGTGACGAAACCCAGATGGCTCAGCTCACCCAGGTGGGTTCGTTCGTCGGCACCACGGCTTACGCTCCTCCCGAGGCGATACGTCGCGAGCTATCCGGGGCCTACGATCAATACAGTCTCGGCGTGACGATCTACGTGGGGCTGTCCGGCGAGTTGCCGTTTCGCGCGTCGACCCCGGAAGAGACGCTGGTCCTCAAGGCGAGCCAAGCGCCGCGTCCGATCAAGGAGCTCGCTCCGGATCTTCCCGAAGCCGTTGCGGCCGTCATCATGCGATCGATTGCTGCGGACACAGCCGATCGATACGCGTCGTGCTCAGACTTTGCCAAAGCGCTTACTCAGTCCATGAAGCCGGTTGAGCGACAAAAGACAAACTACACCGCAGCGATCGTCGGTGTACTCGCAACCGCGGCGATCGCGGTAGGGTTCTTCTTGTTCGGCAAAGAAGAGGTGCCGGCTCCCGCGTCCGCTCCAATCGTGGCATTGATTCCAGGCACGCTCTTCGAAGCCGGAAGCACGCCCGAAGAAATCACGTCGGCCATCAAGCTTTGCCAGCAGTACCAAAGTGAGTGTGACCCTAGGGACTTCGAGTCCGAGATTTTGCGCGAAGTGCGCGTTCTTGACTTCACCGCCGACCCAACCGAAGTCACCAGCGAGCAGTTTCGGGAGTTTGTCGTCGATGCGGATTACACGACCGAAGCCGAGATTTCGGGCATGAGTTTCGACGCAGGGATTCAGCCAAAGCGCGGTTGGAGTTGGCTGAATATTGATGGTGCCGGCACGATCCCGGACCCGACCCATCCAGTAGTCCATGTCAGTCAAAAAGACGCGGCCGCATATTGTGACTGGGCTGGGGGACGACTGCCGACGGAAGTGGAGTGGGAGTTCATGGCGCGCGGTGTCGAGCGGCGCATTTTTCCGTGGGGCGACGAATGGGACCCAGCACTTGCCCAATGGATGGACGGCCCGGGCGCTGCTGCCCAGCCGGTCGGTACTCGGTCGGGCGGGGCAACTCCTGACGGCTTGCACGACCTCGCTGGCAATGTGTGGGAATGGACGTCGAGCCGCACGAACGCCGGCAAGGCGGTGCTGAAGGGCGCTGCTTGGAGCACGGAGAACCCCGCGTACGCTCGCGCGGCAATGCGTCTCGACGAGAAGCCCGACTTCAGCAGCAATGACGCTGGTTTTCGCTGCATTCGCGAGCGGTAGCCCCACGCGTTGTCCCGCCGATTGTGATGATCCCGGAACCAATCGGCTCTCTGGCGACACACACAGATGCGCCGTGCAAATCGCGAGGCCGGATGTAAGCTATCCGCCGCGAGCACTTACAATTTGATCAAGGGAGACTTGTGATGAAAATGTCAACTACCTGGGCACTGGCCATGGTGATCTCGGCCGTATGCATCGGGCTGTCAGCAACGAGCACTGCTGCCCCTCGTGA
>JBLHOB010000200.1:0-6071 GCA_047619425.1 Myxococcota bacterium | reverse complement strand
TCAGGACATCGCGCTGCAAGATCCCACCAGCCCCCAGGAACTCACGGACGTCGCAGAGAGTTGCGTGTAGCTTTCCCCGGCGCGGCCGAGGCACAGTTCTCTGAACTGAAGGATTTGGATGCCAAGGTGCAGGCAAGCAACGAAGACTTCGCAGTCGAAATCACGGCAGATCTCGAAATGCTGCCCGGGAGTGCCAACGTCAAGTTCTATCCCTACTCCGGGATCACCGAACCCTACTTGCTTGGCGGTGTTGGTGGCGCCCACATCGAGGGAGAAGTGAACGGTGACTCCCTTGGCGATACGTACATGATCTTGCTTGCCGGTGCTGGGGGCGACGTCCGTATCACCGAAAGCACCGCCCTCGTAGTCGGTGACCACTACACCTTTACAAGCGGCGACTTCAAAGGCTCAAAAGTCAATCCAGGCATCGTTGCAGTCAACGTCGGACTGCAACATCAGTCCTGTACTGGACCGTGTCACGGGCTTGGTGCGGACTTGCCGTAGAAGGCATCCACATCGAACGTTTCGGCGGGAATTACCACGCCATCCAGCGATACGACACTTCCCGTCTGCGCAATTGCGCCGCGACCGGGCCCACTCACATCAACCTGCAGGGCCTCAACTTGCGCAGGGCCGTACACCGGCTTCTTTACGTAGGCCGCGATGCCGATCTTTTGAATCTCGCGAAACGTCGAGTCGCGAATGGAAATTTTTGAAGCATCCTTGCTTGCGACCCCCACCGACGCTCCTTCAACAGTCAGCCGAGTTGCAACCACATCACTCCCCTCACCTGCAGACAATGCCTTGTCGCGAACATTCGAAAGCTTCGTATCGCGGATCTCAACGATGCTGCCACCGCTGTCGATCCCATCACCTCCGATCGAGACGAACGAGGAGTCCGTGATGGTCCCCGTCGCGAAGTCTGCATCGACCGCATCGGAAGCCGTTCGATTGAAGTGCACATTTCGCAACTCAAAATTCGAACGAATGACGTTGAGTGCGTCTTCCGCAAGATTGTCCTCAAACGCACTTTCTTCGATCACCACATTCGACAGGCGGAACGTCACCCCACCGGTTAACTGCCACAAGCCGTCGCGCACACCGGTCGTATTTTGAACACGCACGTGGCTCAATTTCGAGGGGCGCTCCGACTCGAGCACGGCCAACCCGCGCCAGCCCGCGCCCGCAGGCTCCGGCTTTCCCGTCAAGACGACCGGCGATTCGCTCGTACCCAGTATTTCAATGGGGCCCCGCAGCACAACTCCGGCATGCGCGGCAAAGCGCAGTGTCGTGCCGGGCCCGATGCGCAAACCGAATCCCTCGGGAGGCGCGAGCCAACCTTCAACATCCCAAGTCCCGGCACGTACCTCAAGCCACTTTCCGCGCTCATCACTTTGCTCAAGAAATGGATGAGTCGTTAGTAGCGTCGCGAGATCGCTTGACGGTACCGGATCCACCCCAATGGCGGCCGAACGCCTCCGCACCTCAAAGGGATAGGCACGCGTTCCATCATCGACATACGCGATGCCACTCATCTCAACCGCCTCAGGGCTCGACCCCAGGAGATCCAATGGCACTCGCACACTCGTCGGGATTTCCAGCCAAGACGTTGGAGCCAGCGTAAAGGGCGGCGAAGTATCGAGTCGGAAAGGGACCTTCCTAAGAACACCCTCGACTCGTACCGCAACCGAGAGTTCGGACACGCGGACAGTTCTCGGAAGAATGTTGTCGAACACAAGTGTCGAGCCATTTGCGTCGGTTTCGAGATAGGCAAAGACGAGCGCGGGATAATCGGGCTCATCGTTGTGAACCGGGTCGAATGCTATCCGCCTGAATCGTTGCTTTTGCACTTTGCTCGGCCGCAGCCTTGAAAGGAAATTCATTCGCTGACGCACGGCGTCCCAATCGATCGGCTTGAGCCAAGGGAAGTCGCGACTAAGCTGCGCAATGTAGTGAGCTTCTCGCTCTTGCAAGTCACGAAGAACCGCCGAGGCGTTCGTCACTGAAGTAATCTCTTTGATCGCGTCAAAGAAAGCCTCCTCGATCAGGGGGTCGCTCATCAGGTAATCAGTCAGCACGAACTCGGCACCCTGACAGCGCAGCCCAGGCCAATTGCCCTCACGTAGCCCCGAAGCGACATCGTACGCGATGGGCTCGATGCGATAGGTCACAGGGTTGAAGTACAAACGAATGTTGACGAACACCGCGCTGTGACTCGCACTGAACACTTCGCAAGCCGCTAGGTAGCGGCCCCAGAGCTTGGCGTCCATCACCTCACTGGGCATGCTCAAGCCACGCGCCAGCCCAAGCATGCGTCCACTGGCTTCGTCGAACAGCTGCTGCAGATTTGGAGACGAAGCGAACTTCGCGCTGCCAAAGCCATCGATCGGCGTATTGCGCCAACTCGAGTAGGCGCGCTGAAGCGAACCAAAGACCCGAAAGGAGTCCCATCTCGCCGCTTCGTCGTATTTGAGAATTGGCCCTTCGCGTCGCTGCGCCGACTCGACCAGCTCTCGCGTAAAGTGCTCCTCGACTGCCGTGACGCCGATTCGTTTTCCATTTACGACGAGTTCGACAAATTGATAGCGCGGCGCAAGCACCCCCAAAGGACGCACCAAGTCAAAATACAACGGCTCAAGCTGAAAGCCCCGCGTGTACGGCGCCTGAATCGAAAACTTCGTCATGCCATCGAACGAGCCGCCATCCTTTACTTCGACACGATAAGACCACCGCTGACTGCGAAAGTGATCGTCAAAGTCGCCCTTGAGCCGAATCTTGACTCGCATGGCATTGCCATCGACCGTCAGAGTTGCGGGTACGGAGTCAGCGCTGGATGTTTCGAGGTAGCGCTGATCCAGTGCGACACTTCGCTTGCGGATGATCTTGTGAAAGTGCTCGTACTTGATGTCGAGGTTCATCTTCGGCAATTCCGAGTCGTCGTGGAACCAATGTCGATAGTAGTCGGGCACCGCAAGCGCCATGGCGCCCAATGCCTCGAAGCCTTCACGGCTCGGCGGAAGTGGCCGAAAAGGTGAATACCGATAGTCCACGAGATAGCTCGCATAGGGGCCAACGAAGAGCAGTCCCAGACATGCCGCGACGAACAGACTGACGAGCACCCGCTTTCGCGTCCGCGGGTTCTTGGGCGGCCAGCGTTTATCGCCTCGAGGTGCCGGGGCAAATCTCATACAGGTCTACCCGCCTGCGCAACGTAGCCATAACTGATGTCGAAGTTGAAAAAATGAATAACGAAGCCGTCGGTCATGGAAACAAAGCCATTGCACCAAGCGCATATTTCGAATTACGGCTCGCGCGGATCGGGATGCCCTGAATAAACTCGTTCCCAAGCTTTTCATCTGCCATCGCAAACTTGATCTCGACGACAAACCAATCCGGCAGGCGAACTGCCCCGCGAAACTTCGGCTGCGTCGCAGCGTTTTGTCCGAAGACCGCCTGACCGCGATCAATGGTGAGCCTCACTTTGCGATCCGCCGATTCGTAGTAATCGCGATTATATTGATTGATCAGTACCGGAACCGGATGCGCATTGAGCCATATCAAAGCCTCAGCGGGCACTCGACTCTTCACATCCTGCAATAGCGGCCGCCAACGAGTTCCTTCAAGACCAAGACCACCAACGTCGAACTTCTGTTTCCACCCAACGCGGTTTCGTCGGCGTTTAATTTCCAAAGTCGATGCATCTGGCTGAGTAGTATCTCCGTACCAACGGAGTCTCACTTTGTCTCTCGCCGCACTTCCGACCTCGCGGTAGCAGCGCAGATCATGCGTATCAAAATAGATGTTGTTTACGCGACGTGATGGATACGCATTGCGCACCCCCGCCGGATGTTGAGCGATCCACTGATGCAAAGCGTGAACGTCCGCCGACGGCGCCGCGAACTTGATCTCGTACCGCAGATCGTCACGCGTCCACGCCGTCATTTTCCAAACCTCGACGTGACAGACCTCATGCCCATTTGAACACCCTTGCGCCCGCTAGAGAGCAGGCAGCTGATTCTGATCGATAAACGTCAGCCCGATACCTGGGAATGAACCGTTGAGTTCTTCGACCAAGCTCGCCAACTGGTGCGACTCATCGAGGTCGAGCAGGAACGTAAACTCGAGCCCTTCGGGCCGTTTGTCCATCCGCCGCAGATCCGACGACTCGGTGTGTCGGCCGATCACCTCGTTCAACCGATTCAGGTGTTCGCTGGGTTGGTCACCTTCAGAAATTTCGATCGACAGGTAGAGGTTTCGTGTTTCCTTACCGCTACGTACCCAACGCAAGATCGCGACCAATAGAAGGATCAACATCGTCGCTGAAACGGTGGGGACCGTTTGGTCTGCTCCAAGACCCAGTCCCATCGCGATTGCAAGAAACAAGTAGGCGAGCTCTTCGGGCTCTTTGATCGGCGTGCGAAAACGGACGATCGAAAGCGCACCTACTAGCCCGAGGGACAGCGCAAGTGATGTCTTTACGACGGTAATGATCAGTGTCGTCGTCAGAATGATGAAAGGAAAGACCAACGCAAACTCGGTGCGATTTGAAAGCGTCGAGCCAAAGCGTTCGAAGTGCTTGCTGAGCACGACGGAGAGCACGAGACCAATCAACAAATTGATCAGCAATGTGATCGTCGAAAGAGGGGCTGCTACAGGCAGCTGTTGCGTTAGTTCTTCCATGACTTGAGCGTCCCGATTCAGATGATTCCAAACGCGAGATTAGCAGCTCATGCCCTGATCGGACGGGCGGTCGAGGAATGGGGCCCGTCTCAGAATCGAGCCGATGCCTCAGCCAATAGAGCCACCATTATGGCTGCGCGCCTGGACTCACTTGCTGGGCCCACGACTTGAGAAGAGAAAATCCCAGTTCGTGTTGGGGTTGAGCCCGTGAACGTGTTTGCCGACGCGGGACAACCATTGCATCTCATCGGCGTCGAGGGGGCCGCGGTCGAGTGCTTCGATGTTTGCGACAAGCTGCGCCTCGGTGCTGGGAGCGGTGAGCACCATATCCACGTTTGGGTTCGTCAGGGCGTGTCGGTACAAATCAGTTGGCTCGGGTGTGCGCTCGCCTTGGGGCATCCACTTCGCATCGAAGAGATGTCCCCAACGCGTTGAGTTGTACGCAATCACACTGGGCCTCGGCCCGTATGCCCCGAGCAACGGAAACACATCTTGTTCCGCACCTGGATGCGCGCAGTTGTAACGCACCATGATGATGTCGTAGATACCGCTTTCCAAGTGCGCTCGATAGGTACTGCGGTCGTGCGCGCTTACGCACAGGTGCTTCACCAAGCCCGCTTCCTTTAGCGCCAACGCACCATCTTGTGCGCGTCGGGTCACCGCGCCATCGCGCTTGCCGAGAATCAGGACATCCGCATAGTCGATCTTCAACTGTGTGAGTCCTCGACGAAACGTCAGGCCGGACATCAAACCCGTCGTGTCGTAAGTCTGGAGCGCGATCACCATCTTCTCGCGGTGTTGCGGGGCAAGGGTGCGAATCGCCTGCTTCATCCCCGCCGTGCGCTGAGTCCCCCAGTAGAAGTAGTTGAGCCCGCGCTCGAAGCCCCACTCAAGGGCACGTGCGTCAATACCGGCGTCGGCGCCAACCCCCATGCGACGGGTGATCAAATCGCCCGCCAAGGTGATCGGATCATTGAAGTCATCCATGCGCACGAGGCTAGCTGTTGGTCTATTCGTTACAACCTGCACCCGGGTGGGCTGCCGGGGCCCGATCAACGACAACTACATTTCGATGACGGCGCATCGCTAACCGTTTGAGCGGACGAGGGGAGCCATCGACGGCGACGGGGAAGGCCAGTCGTCCACAATCAGCGGCAACTCGAAGTAGCCGGGCACAGCCGGCGGCTTGCGTCCGGGAGCTCTACCGCGTGCTGACCCACAGCGCATGAATAACGCCGGGAACAATAAACAGCAGGCAGAGCAGGATATTGATTACCAAATCCTTCCCGACGCCACTCTTCAGGAACACGGCTACGGGTGGAAGAAGGATCGATAGAATAATCAATATCAACTTGCTGGCCATTTGGTGTCTCCTTAGAACGCTTCCATCG
>JBLHOB010000199.1:0-6085 GCA_047619425.1 Myxococcota bacterium | reverse complement strand
GATCGACATGCTGGTCGTGCGCGAGCTGACGGGCGGCATTTATTTTGGTGAGCCGCGTTTCATCGATCGCTCGGGGCCGGTACGCACGGCGACCAACGCCATGGTGTACGACGAGAATGAAATCGCGCGCATTACTCGCGTTGCTTTCGAAGCGGCCGGCGGTCGGCGCAAGCACTTGACCCATGTCCACAAGGCCAACGTTCTCGAAGTGTCGCAGCTGTGGATGGAAGTGGTTGAAGAAGTCGCGAAGGACTATCCGGAGATCGAGTTGGCGCATCAGCTGGTTGATTCGTGCGCAATGCTCCTAGTGAAAGAGCCGCGTCGTTTTGACGTGATCGTGACCGGCAACCTGTTCGGCGACATCCTCTCCGACCAGGCTGCGATGATTACCGGCTCCTTGGGGATGCTTCCCTCCGCGAGCCTTGCGGAAGGGGGCCTCGGTCTTTACGAGCCCGTGCACGGTTCGGCGCCCGACATTGCCGGCCAAGACATCGCAAACCCACTCGCTGCAATCTTGAGCGCTGCCATGATGCTCGAGCACTCCTTCGCAGCACACGACGCTGCAGGCGAGATTCGAGACGCCGTAAACGCAGTGCTCGACGCGGGACATCGCACGGGCGACATCATTCTCGAGGGTGAAGAGCGAGAGACCATCGGCTGCACCGAGATGGGTGATCGCGTGCTTGAAAACTTGGAGAAGTCATGAGCGAAGAAGCAGACGGCTTTCGCATCGGGGTCGCCGGGGCGTCGGGCACGTTGGGGCGAGAAGTTCTGTCGGTATTGGTCGATCGACGGTTTCCGATCAAAGAGCTCAAGCCGTTTGCAACGGAGAAGTCAATCGGGCAGGAAGTCGAGTACGACGGCGAAGTGTTTGCCATCGAGTCGGCACCGAAGACTCTGCGTGGCCTCGACTTGTTGATCATCTGCACGCCGCCGGGAGCCGCGCTGGATCTTGTCCGCGAGGCCCTGCGCAGCGAAGTGCCGTGCATCGATTGCTCAGGCGCAATGGCGGGTTCTCCCGAGGTGCCGCTCTACGTCGCGGACCTTTGCTCTCCCGCGATGATTCGCACCTCACCGGCCATCGCTTCACCGGCCGGTGTGTCACTTGCGTGGTCCCATGTGCTTGCTGCGGTTGAAGGTGCGGCCGGAGTCGAGCGCGTGGTCGGGACCGTTCTCTATTCGGCCTCGCGCGTTGGGCGGGCGGGGATCGAAGCGCTTTCGACCGAGACGATGAGCCTGCTCAATCAAACCCAGGCCGAACCCAACGATGTTTTCCCGTCAGACGTCGCCTTTGATTGTTTTTCCTTGCCAGGGGCGAGCGAAGAAGAACCCGCGGCAGCGCCGGAGCAAGATCTCGAGCGCGACTTGCGTCGACTTGTAGACAAAGACCTCGCGATTACGGTTTCGGCTGTTCAGGTGCCGACGTTTGCCGGTGACGGCAGCGCGATTGCGGTGCAAACAAAGAAGCCGCTCACCGCGAGCCACGCCAGCGAGCTATTTCAAAAGGCACCGGGTCTCGAAGTTTGGGACGAAGGCGGGGCAGGGCCCTCGACCCGCGAGACCGCCGGGCGCGACATCGCGATCGTCGGGCGTGTGCGAGCCGATGCGTCGGTTGAAAACGGAATCAGCCTTTGGCTTGCCGCAGACACCCTGCGCCTGGCCGCCGTCAATGCCGTGAAGATCGCCGAAACCCGCCTGGGCATCAGCTAGGTCGCGCGGTCATGCGCCATTTTCGTTTGCAGGTCGAATACGATGGTGCGCGATTCGAGGGCTGGCAGATCCAGGCCGGCGACTCGCGTACGGTGCAGGGCTGCATCATCGCCGCGTGCGAAACGATTGGCGGCAAAGGCGTTCGAGTCGCGGGCTCGGGCCGAACCGACTCCGGGGTTCACGCCCACGGCCAGGTGGTTGCTGTGGCGCTCGAAACGTCGCTCAGCGCCGCCGAATTGCAACGCGCCCTCAACGGCAACCTGCCTCTGGACGTTGCGGTTCTCACCGCAGAGGAGACGTCTCCCGAATTCGATCCGCGACGCCAGGCCAAGGACAAGCTCTACCGCTATGCCGTCTGGAACGGCTCTGTGCGCTCGCCACTGCGTGATGCCCGCTGGGTGCATGTCCGACAGGCCCTCGATCTCGCTGCGATGCGAGAAGCCGCTGGTGCGCTTCTCGGCGTACACGATTTTGCCTGTTTTCAGGCGGCTGGCTCAGAGGTTGAGCACACGGTCCGGGAGATTTTCCGGGTGGACGTTCTCGGCGACGCAGGCGGCGAAATCACTTTTGAAGTCGAGGGATCAGGATTTTTGCGCCACATGGTGAGAAATATCGCGGGCACGTTGATCGAGGTGGGCCGCGGCAAGCGAGAACCGGGTTCGATGGCGGCTTTGATCGAGGGCCGCGACCGCGGCAAGGCGGGCCCCACAGCCCCGGCAAAGGGGCTGTATCTGGTTTCTGTCCAATATGTGCCTTCGGCCGGTGGGTGATGCGATGGCAATTGAGGTTTTCTTCTGGGGCTCGCTATGCCCAGAACAGCGTTTCCCCTGAAGAAACGGCCCTTTATGCCAAGACGGAGACTTGACGAAGTCGTGGCACTCCGTTAAAACTTGCCGGTCCCGTAATCCGGGGCAGGTGCCTGGCTTTGCGCTCAGTTTACCTTACTGAAAGAATCGCAGCCGGGATGAGAAGAGACCGACGAATTCCGAAGAACACAATTCGATATCCGCATCCCGAAGCTTGTAACCGGGCTGCTCTCGATCAGAACATCATCAGAAACAGTATCTAGAAGCTTCGACCGACAAAGTCGCAGTGAATATTTAAGCAAGGAGCAATTTCGATGGGAGCCACGGCACACAAAGCCACCCAGAGCACTAAGCCCGCGGATGTTGAGCGCGGTTGGTTCGTAGTTGACGCTACGGACCTGGTACTGGGTCGGATGTCCACACAGGTTGCCAGCATCTTGCGCGGCAAGCATCGGCCGATCTTTACACCCCACGTTGATACCGGTGAGTTCGTCATCGTCATCAACGCGGAGAAGATCAAGCTGACGGGCAACAAGATGAAAGACAAGAAGTACTACAGTCATTCGGGCTACCAGGGATCTCTCAAAGAGATTACGGCAGAGAAGCTTCTCGCTTCTGCACACGCCGACCGCGTAGTTCGCAAAGCGGTCGTGGGCATGCTGCCCAAGGGCGCGCTCGGACGACAGATGGCCACGAAGCTCAAGGTCTACACCGGCCCGAATCACCCCCACGAATCACAGAAACCTGAGGAGCTGAAACTTGGCTGAGGTCACCACCGCAACGGGTAAGCGCAAGAGCTCGATCGCTCGAGTACGCCTTACACCCGGCACCGGGCAGATTACGGTCAATGGCCGCGTCTGCTCAGAATACTTTCCCCGCATCGCACTGATGAACATCGTGAACGAGCCGCTGACCGATACGGACACGCTCACCACGTATGACATCTCCGCGAACATTTGCGGCGGCGGCACGACAGGCCAGGCTGGTGCATTGCGCCACGGCATCGCTCGTGCGCTTGAAAAGATTGATCCGTCACGTCGCTTGACCCTGAAGCAGGCCGGCTACCTCACTCGCGACGCACGTCGCAAGGAGCGTAAGAAGTACGGTCAGAAGGGCGCACGCGCGCGCTTCCAGTTCAGTAAGCGTTAAGACAAGACCCAAAGGGTTGCGAGATATTCTCTCCAAACGGGAGGCCCTTCGGGTCTCCCGTTTCCTTTTGGGGTCGCCTGAGCGTACGTAGGTCGTGTAACGGGTGAATGGATCCAACCGCTGTGAGCAATGCAGCGAAGAATACGAGCAGGAAAACAGATGAGAGTCGCAGTCGTCGGAGCAAGTGGGTACACGGGTCTTGAGTTGGTGCGGATCGTTCTGCGCCATCCCGAGCTCGAATTGACCGTCATCACCTCGGAGCAGCGCGCCGGGCAATTGGCGGGCGATTGTTTTCCCGCATTGCGGGGGCTGACCGATCTCAAATTCGAAGCCAACAACCCCGAGAGCCTGGCGGGTAGGGTGGACGTGGCGTTTTGCTGCCTGCCCCACGCGGCGTCGGCGAAGACCGTCGCGGCGATCCACCAGAGCGGAATTCTCGCGATGGACCTCTCGGCAGACTTTCGATTGCGCAGCGCCGACACCTACGCCGAGTGGTACGGAGAGCACGCGGCGCCCGAGCTGTTTGGCCAGGGCGTCTACGGCATGCCCGAGGTCTACCGAGACCAGATCAAGACGGCGAAGCTGATTGCAGCCCCGGGTTGCTACCCGACAGGCGCACTGCTGCCCATGCTGCCGTTCTTGAAGGCCCAGGCTGTCGAGACAGACGCGATCTTCGTCGATTCGAAGTCCGGGGTCTCGGGTGCCGGGCGAAGCCTGAACGACGGCTTCCTCTTCGCAGAGCTCGACGGCAATTCCCACGCCTATAAAGTGGCGAGCCATCGACACGGCCCCGAGATGGAGCAGGAGGCGAGCCTTGCCGCGGGGAGCGAGGTGCGAGTGACGTTTATTCCGTACTTGATCCCCACGATTCGGGGCATTGTGAGCAGCGTGCTCATGCGCTCACGAGGTGCGCTCTCTGAAGAAGCCGCCCACGAGATCTTGCGGGTCGCCTATGCGGACGAGCCGTTTGTACGCGTATTGCCACCCGGTGAAACGCCGAAGCTGCAGTCGGTGAAAGGCAGCAACTTCTGCGATGTCGGCGTGACCGTAGACGAGCGCACCAGCAGCGTAGTTGCGCTTTCGGCGATCGATAATCTCGTGAAGGGCTCAGGCGGCCAGGCAATGCAGTGTTTGAACATCATGCAGGGCTGGCCAGAGACGGCGGGACTTTCCGAAATGGCGATGGTGCCGTGAGCACCCTCGCCGCTGACTCACCGCGTCAACGGCGAAGATCTTCGCAGAGGCCTTTGCGAACGACGTTTGTAGTTGGCTCGCGATTGGTGGTCGGCAAAGAGTTCGGATACTCTCAGTCTGACCTGCTCATCGAAGTTGCTTTGGATCCCAGCACCGCGATCAAGTACCGCGGCCAAGCACTGCAACCCAGCAACTTCGCCTTCGGGTCTAAACCTCGAACGACAGGGCACCCCATTTTGATCAAGAGCACGTTTACCGCATCGGGTTTATTGGACTCGCAGCAAAGTTCTTCGGCCACACCCACGTTTGCAGTTCGAGCCACGGCATCTCAAGCCCCCCAAATTCAAGTTCAAACTCATGCACACGCGGTGACGAATTGAGCTCATCAAATTCTTCATCACGAGCGCAAGCGGAGACGACTATGCAAGCCAGACAGACGAAATACATCTTTGTAACCGGAGGTGTGCTCTCCTCGTTGGGTAAAGGTTTGGCGTCTGCGTCGATTGGTGCGTTGATGGAAGCGCGCGGCTTGAACGTCACCTTTTTGAAGCTCGACCCCTACTTGAACGTCGACCCCGGCACGATGAACCCGTTTCAACACGGCGAGGTTTACGTCACCGAAGACGGCGCAGAGACAGACCTCGATCTCGGCCACTACGAGCGCTTTACAACGTCTGTTCTTGGCCAGGTGAACAACGTCACGGCCGGTCGCATCTACGACTCGGTGCTCGCCAAAGAGCGCCGCGGCGACTACCTCGGCGGCACGGTGCAAGTGATTCCTCACGTCACCGACGCCATCAAAGAGCGCATCTACGAAGCCGGCCAAGACATCGACATTATCTTGGTTGAGATCGGCGGCACCGTTGGCGATATCGAATCGCTTCCCTTCCTCGAAGCCATTCGCCAGTTCCGCAGCGAAGTCGGCCGTCAGCATACGTGCTTCATTCACGTGGCCCCGGTCTTCTACCTCGCAACCGCAGGCGAAGTAAAGACGAAGCCCGTGCAGCACTCGGTGAAAGAGTTGCAGGGCGTGGGGATCACGCCGGACATCATTCTCTGTCGCACCGACCGCTTCTTGTCGAAGGCCATCAAGAGCAAGATCGCGCTCTTCTGCAACGTCGACGAAGACGCCGTCTTCACCGCCAAGGACGTCGACACCATCTACGACGTGCCGTTGGTGTTTGCCGGCGAGGGCCTCGACGAAAAGATCTCTCAGGTGCTGAACA
>JBLHOB010000198.1:0-6113 GCA_047619425.1 Myxococcota bacterium | reverse complement strand
TTGCGTTGCTCCGGGGTGCCGTCGAAGACGACGCCCTCGCCGAAAATCGGGGTCATGAAGGGGTAGGCTGCTGCCTGATCGAGTTGTTCGTCGCTGCCTCGGAAGAATGCCTCTTGGGCTTCCTCGCCCATCATCATGACGACGCGGTTGCCTGCGAAGTTGATCTCGCCAATTTCTCCGAGTTCGTCACGCACGCGTTGAAAGAGTTCGATGGGTTGCTTGCGCAGTTGTCCGAGATGTCCGACCAGCGGCCAGCTGCGAGAAAGCTTCGGCGGCGGCGCGCCACCCGGGTGTTTGGCACTCGAAGGTGGTTCGTCGCTGCCGTCTTGGTTGTCGCTGTTCACGGAGGCTGCACTCATGACGCGCTATTTCGCGTCGCTGGGGATCGCGATGATCTTGGTCTCGAGGTAGCCCTCAAAGCCCATCACGCCATTTTCGCGACCAATGCCACTCTGTTTGTAACCACCGAAAGGCGTGTCGACATGGAACCATTGGGCGCCGGCTACCGAGATCACTCCCGTGCGAATGCGTCGTGCCATCGCGAGCCCCCGCTCGACGTCATTGGTCTGGATCGCGCCGGCCAACCCGTAGCTTGAATTGTTGGCGATGCGCACTGCGTCGTCGTCGTCCTCGTAGGGAATCACGCAAAGGACCGGGCCGAAGATTTCTTCTTGGGCGATTGTGGAGTCGGGGTCGACGTCGACAAAGAGTGTCGGTTCGACAAAGCAGCCCTTCTCGCCCATGTCGCCCTCGGGCTTGCCACCGCCAACCAGGCAACGGGCGCCTTCTTTTTTGCCCTTCTCGATGTACGCGAGCACGCGCTCTTGTTGGCGCTTGCTGATCTGCGGGCCCTGAAGGTTTGCCGGGTTCGCCGGGTCACCGTAGTTCCAATTGGTGAAAGCGGTTTCGAGGATCCCGAGCGCTTCGTCGTAGCGGGCCTGCGGCACCAGCAGACGCGTCGTGATCGCGCAGCCCTGACCACCATGCACGCACGTCATTGCCGCGCCGGGCAGTACTGCAGCGAAGTCCGCGTCGTCGAGGACGATGTTCGCCGACTTGCCACCCAGCTCGAGAAAGACGTTCTTTACCGTTGGCGCAGCGCACTCCATGATGCGTCGGCCCGTTGCGGTTGAACCCGTGAAGGTGACGACGTCGATACGCGGATCGGAGGAAAGAATCTCTCCTGTCATGTGATCGGAGGAGGCCACGATATTGATAACGCCGGCCGGAATGTCGGTCTTCTCTGCGATGATCTTGCCAATGTGCGTCGCCGACCACGGTGTGTCGGGCGCCGGCTTTAGGATCATCGTGCAGCCTGCGGCAAGGCCTGGGCCGATCTTTGCAATGTTCAAGTACAGGGGCACGTTCCAGGGTGTGATCGCGCCGACGACGCCGGCGGCCTCTTTGCGCATCAAGCGTCCCTGTTGCCGGCCGAGGAAGGGCACGTCACTCATGCGCGACTCGTAGGTGTAGGATGCCGCGAGGTCGGCCCAGTAGGACATCATCTCAATGGGTTCGTCTACATGCATGTAGGTCGACAACGAGACGGGGCCACCTGCTTCGTTGACGATGATCGAACGAAACTGCTCTTTCTCTTCGAGCATTCCTTCGTAAAGTTGGCGAATGCACTTGCTGCGGAATTCTTGGTCGAGACACCAGTCGGTTTCGTCGAACGCTCGCCTCGCGACCTCGACGGCTCGAAGCATGTCGTCTTTCGTACCGTCGGCCGCGGTGCCGAGGGTCTCGCCGGTGGTCGGGCTGATATTGTCAAAGGTGTTGCCGTTGCTGGCATCACACAGCACGCCGTCGATTAGGTTGCGGGTTTCGGGAGCAAGAGGGGGTAGGGCCATTACAAACCTCGGTGTCCGTGCTCACGTGGCTGCACGTTTTGGTTTTGAAAGTGGAAAAGAGCCAACGTCGTGCGGGGCGAAACAATCCGTGTCGAGACAGATCGCCAAGCTAGACAACTTACCATGCGCCCGCAACGTAAATTGTGATAGCTTGGCGCGGCGCTACACACGGCAAAGCGAAGTACGAATGCATCTGCCGATGTCGAAAAACCTGAGGAGAACATTTATGGCACTGCGAGTTGGATTTATCGGTTTGGGAAATCAAGGCAAGCCGATCGCTGCACACCTTGCACCTGCAGGGTTTCGGACCACGGTTTACGACATCGCCGACGAACCCGTCCAAGAGTTGGTAAAGGGGGGCGCCACAGCGGCCACAACACCGAGGGAGTTGGGCGCGAACGCGGACATTGTTGGAGTGTGCGTTCCCGAAGACGCGCATGTGATTGACGTGGTGCTTGGAGATGACGGCTTGCTTGCGGGCATGTCGGCGGGCGGCATCATCTTGATTCACAGCACGGTGATGCCCGAAACCGCTGCGCGGCTCGCTGATGCGGCAAGCGCCAAAGACATCGAAGTCATGGATGCCTGCGTCACGGGCGGTGCGATTCGCGCGGCCTCCAAGGAAATCACGTATCTCGTCGGTGGTAGCGAAACGGCACTGAATCGCGCGCGTCCCTACTTCGAAGCTACGACCAATGTCCCCGTCATCCACGCCGGAGAACTCGGCAATGGCGCCAAGGTCAAACTCTGCCTCAACTTGATTACCTATATCCAATGGTCCGCCGCGTACGAATCGATGGCACTGGCTCGCGCGATCGGGCTACCGCAGGATATTCTTGAAGCGGCGGGCAAGGCCAACGGTCAATTGACAGACTTGATGGTCACCTATCTCGGCAGTCACAAGCTGCCCGAGGAAGTGGTCTCGACCGAAGGCTTTCAAGGGTTGATGAAGAACCACATGAACATCGCGGAGAAGGATTTGGCATGGGCTCTTCAATTGGCGCGCAAGTCCGGTGTTGCTTTGCCCGTAGGCTCATTGGTTTCCCAGTCGATGGCTCGTCTTTATAACGTCGACGACAAGTGGCGTCGGTGAGCCCGCGAGCGAAAACAGAAGCACAGCCTAAAGAGCGTCGCACTCACGCCGAGCGTACGGCGGAGACGAAAGAGCGCGTCATGACCGCTGTCGTTGAGGCGATTACCGAGGTCGGGTTCAATCGCGCTACGGCTGCCGAGATTACCCGTCGTGCAGGGGTGACCTGGGGCGCGGCGCAGCATCATTTTGGAGACAAGGACGGCATCTTGATGGCGGTCCTTGAAGAATCGTTTCATCGTTTTGCGCAGACGCTCGGCACACCCTCCGGCGACGAAGATTTGGCAAAATGCGTAGCCCAGTTTGTCGATCGGGGATGGGTGCACTTTAGTGGCCCGCATTATCGGTCGACGTTTGAGATCTTGCTCAATCTACCCGACGCGGTTGAGCTGCCGTGGCAACGCGAGATGTTGCTCGAGTGGCGGCGAGTCTGGTCGCGCTACTTCCCGCACAGTGACGCATCAAGCCAGGAGACCGTCGAACTCATGCTCTACGCCGTCTCGGTGTTGACGGGACTCGCGACGACCCAAATGCTCGAAGGTAACGCAAGACGAAAGCGCGACCGTGAGCTCGGACTCTTGAAGGACACCTTACTTCGCGAGCTTGAAAAAAACTGAATCGTGCGGCTGAAGGTTTCAGCTGCGAAGACAATGACAACGATGCCGCTTCGCAGGGGCGTTGCTTGTGACTGCATCTCGGAAAGATGGAGGCTCGAAACACCATGACAAGTACTCAAGGCAGCGCGGGGGCGTGTGCGGGCCTGCGGGTTCTCGATTTTACGACCGTGATCTCTGGCCCGATGTGCACCCAGGCGTTGGGCGACCTCGGTGCGGACGTGATCAAAATCGAGTCGCCATTTGGTGATCCAGCTCGCTACAGCGGTGCGCCTTTTCGCGAGCCGGGCTTTTCGGGCTTTCTCGCGCAATTCAATCGCAACAAGCGCAGCGTCGTCGTCGATCTAAAAAGCGATGAAGGACGCGAATTGATTCTCGGTCTGCTGCCTCAAGTCGACGTCGTTGTTGAAAATTTCAGGCCCGAGGTGATGAACCGGCTGGGACTCGGCTACAAGGTGTTGGCCAAACTCAATCCCAGTTTGATCTACGTTGCGGTCAATGGTTTCGGGAGCGATGGGCCTTACGCGGGACGCCCGGCTTACGATCAAGTCATGCAGGGGATGATCGGCTTAATGCACGCACAGGGAGGCGATGGCCCGCCGGCATTGGTGCAGGGCGCAATCGCCGACAAGTCGACGGCCCTAACGGCCCTCGCCGGCGTACTTGCGGCGCTTCTCGCTCGCGAGCGATCGAGCGACAAGCTCGGCCAACGGGTGGAGGTGTCGATGCTCAATGCGTTCAGCGCCTTCGCGTTGCCCGAACCCATGATGGAGCGGTCGTTTCCTCCGCTGGTCAACGAGTTCTCGACTGGAAAAGACTTTTTTCGTAGTTGGGAAACTGCCGACGGCCACGTTGTAGGGCTGATCATTCAAGACGAACAATACGCCGGTCTGTGTCGAGCGCTCAACCGCCCCGACCTCGCGGACGACGAACGTTTTAAGGCCATGGTGAGTCGCTTCGAAAATTGGCTCGATCTTGTTCCGCTGTTGGCGGAAGACATTCGCAAACTTTCGAGTGCCGATTTCCTTGAGCGTGCGCAGGGCGAGGGTGCGCCCTTTGCCCCGGTAAACACTCTCGATGATTTTCTTGTGGACCCCCAGGTGGTCCACAACGAATGCGTTGTCGAACAAGAGGACGCCCGCTTTGGGACGGTTCGATACGTAGCGCCTCCGATTCATTTTGAGCGCACAAAGGCTGTGATTGCACGTCACGCGCCACGGCTCGGAGAACACACCGAAGAGGTGCTGCGCGAACTGGGAATCGCTGCGAGTGAAATCGCGCGGTTGAAAGAAGAGGGTGCGATTCGTTGAGCCGGAGGTGGTATCTTGCTTCGCAGGCACTGCGTTCCATCGCGTCGCATTCCACCGGACCCCAGCAAATCGGGAGATCTTGAAATGAGTGACATGATCTTGGATGAACCTTCACTGGAGGCTTGGAAGCCCAAGTTTGGCGCGTGGATCAAGGAGGCGATGCCCTTCTTCAAAGAAGGCAAGGGCAAGGAGGCTTTCGCCAAGTACCCGTGGTTTACCACGGAGGGTGAGCCGTTCACCCGACTTACGAAACCCGCCAAAGAGGCGCGCTTCGCCTTGGTGACCACCGGGGGCTACACAATTGATGGCGTGCAGGAACCCTTCGTGCCGACCCCGCAGTTCGGTGAGGTGGCGGCGGAGATTCATGCGATTCCCCTCGACGTCGATCGCAGCAAGTTGCGCATCGATCACGTCGGCTACGACCACCGATTTGCCAAAGAAGACATCAACGTCAATCTCCCCCTCGATCGTTTGAGCGAGTTGGTTGAGCAAGGCGAGATCGGTTCGCTCGCAAGCGACACGCAAGTTTTGATGGGCTTGATGCCGAATGTCGCGACCGTGCTCAACGACCTGATTCCCGCACTGGTCGAGAAGTTCAAGGCAGACGACATTGAGGCCGTGTTACTTGTCCCGTCATGACCTGTCTGTCATCAGACCGTGAGTCTGATTGCGCGAGGCCTCGAAGCCGCAGGGATGGCGACGGTGTTGGTGTCTGTGATGGCGCCACTCAGTAGTTTTGCTCGGCCACCACGCCAGCTGATCCGCAAGCTCAATATCGGTGCAACTATTGGACGTGCCAACGATATTTCTGGCCAACTCGAGACGCTGAGGCGTATGATCGCGCTGATCGATGATGCCGAGTCATTCGGGGCTGTCGATCGCGATAGCTGACGCGGCGCCGGCGCGAAAATGGATTTGACGACAATTTGACGACAACCAGCTTTTGAGTTCGGTGCTCATCACAGCCCGCCGGGTGAGTGGCTCATGCGCACCAACCTCATTGCGCGTTCCGTATTGGGATCTGCGACCTCGGTTAGGATTTCACCATGAGACGAATCGCAACGGCTCTATTCGTCAGCCCATGGCCCACCAAATGGACTTCCGGTAACAACCGAGGAAGTGCCAAGAGCCGAGTAAAATCCGGTTGTAGTGAGTATGTGGCTACCGAGGGTGTCCGAAGCGATTTGTTGACATCTCGGGGTACCACTTCTCGACAGTTCCCTACTGCCGTGGGCTTCGCTGTTACATC
>JBLHOB010000197.1:0-6185 GCA_047619425.1 Myxococcota bacterium | reverse complement strand
TTGCAGCTCGGCTTCGACAACAAGCGCGCGGAGTGCGCTCGAACGCCGAGATCCCCGATGCACGACTCGACGCCCTGGTCGCAGCAACACCCGAAGCCAACACCTTGCTCGGACGCGCGGTCGATCGCTTTCGACTCTCCGCCCGTGCTGCACGCCGCGCCTTGCGTTGTGCGCGCACAATTGCGGATCTGGCCGAAGCCGAGCGCGTCGAACCTGCTGCAATCGCCGAGGCGTTGTCTTGGCGCTTCGAATCACACGAGGCCAACCCGGGGACGGCGGGGCGTTCAAAATTGTAGTGCCGGTGGACACGCACCATCAGCAACCGGCAAATGTGTCCGAGAATGGTCACCTCGATGTTCCAATTTTGACACTTTTCGCCCCAATCAAGCTCAGGGGAAATAGGGCGACCGCGCTAAGTAGCTGAATTTCAAGCAAGCTCGACTTGATTTTCGTTGCGCTGCAAAGTGGCATCAAACATGCACTTCATATTGGAACGGAGAAACATCGGAATGGCCGCTGCCAGTGCATTGCAAGTTCCGAACACCCGACAGGCTCTCAGCCTGGAGTTGCTCCGCCACGTGCCCGAGCAGATCACCTTGCTCGAACTCGTCCTCGCAGTCAGCGCACTTTCCGACGAAGACCAGGTCGTTGTGGACACGGTCGTGCGCATACTCGAATCCGGACGCGTACGCCTGCGAGGAAATTTTCGCGGCGAGCCGATCGAACTCCTCAAGGCCTGAGCGCTGCGCTGCGACAAGTAGCAAGTGCCCCGTGATGCAGGCGCGCCCAATTCCGCGCCACCCAGGCCATGTTGCAACACCACTACGGGGACCCCACCTTGACCGAATTCGAGCTAGGCTTCGCAACCCAAAAGCGCCTGACGGGCGCATGCGGGCAAGATTGTCGTATCGTCGACTCGAGCAGTACCGAGCCACGACGCGGCAACATCACTTGCAAAAGGGAACTGTGACCATGCCGATGAAGGGCATCATCCTCGCCGGCGGATCTGGCTCCCGCTTGCATCCGATCACCCTCGGCGTGAGCAAGCAACTGCTCCCAATTTACGACAAGCCGATGATCTACTACCCGCTTTCGACGCTGATGCTGGCGGGGATCCGCGAGATTCTCATCATCACCACACCCCACGATCAAGAGGCCTTTGAGCGCTTGCTCGGCGACGGACATCAGTTGGGCGTCGAGATCAGCTACGCCGTGCAGCCCAGCCCCGACGGACTCGCCCAGGCGTTTATCATCGGCGAAGACTTCATTGGCAACGACCGCGTCGCTCTCGCTCTCGGCGACAACATCTTCTACGGCCACGGGCTTACCGAAGCCCTGGTAAGTGCCGCCGCACGAGAAGAGGGCGCGACTGTCTTTGGCTATTGGGTAAGCGACCCCGAGCGATACGGTGTCGTCGAATTTGACCAAGCGGGCAAAGCGCTTGAGATTTTGGAGAAGCCCGACGAGCCGCGCTCAAACTACGCCGTCGTCGGACTCTACTTCTATGACAACTCGGTCGTTGAACGCGCCAAGGCATTAAAACCCTCTCCGCGAGGCGAGCTCGAGATTACTGACCTCAACATGACCTTTCTCGCTAGCGACGACTTGATGGTCGAAGTTCTCGGACGTGGTATCGCGTGGCTCGACACTGGAACGTACGAGTCGCTCCAGCAGGCGAGTTCGTTTATCCAAACGATTCAAGAGCGACAGGGTCTCAAGGTCGCGTGCCTCGAAGAAATTGCATATCGCCAAGGTAACCTCACACGCGACCAACTCATCAAACGCGGCGAGGACCTCAGCAAGAACAGCTACGGCGAATACCTGCTGCAACTCGCCAACGATACGGGTCCGCGTTCATGAACTTCATCAAGACAGCGCTACCCGGCGTAATCCTGGTCGAGCCCACCGTGCACCGAGACGATCGCGGCTTTTTCCTCGAGACCTACCACGCAGAGCGCTATCGCGAGGGCGGGATCGCGGTCGACTTCGTACAGGACAACCACTCTCGCTCGGGCCTCGGCACCTTGCGCGGCTTGCACGCGCAGACCAACAAGCCCCAGGACAAGTTGGTGCGTGTTCTTGCAGGTGAGATCTACGACGTCGCTGTCGACGTTCGACGCGGTTCTCCGCACTTTGGCAAGTATTTTGGTGCCTTGCTTTCCGCGGATAACTTCCGCCAGCTCTTCATTCCCAAAGGCTTTGTGCACGGCTTTGTGGTGACCAGCGAGATTGCCGAAGTCGAGTACAAGTGCAGCGACATCTACGATGCCGGAGGCGAGCTCTCCGTCGCGTGGAATGACGAAGAGATCAGTATCCCGTGGCCTGTCTCGACCCCGCAGCTGTCGGCAAAGGACGCAGACGCACCGCGACTCGCCGACATCGACATCGCGACGCTGCCCGAGTTTCTGAGGTAGTTAGAGGCGTTGGGTAGGGGCTGGGTAGGGGCTGGGAATGTGGTCGGCAGAAGTTCGGTTTGCCGAGTAGGGGGCTTCGGCGCGATGCTCGTAGTGGCAAGCGTGTTTCCGAACACCATCTGGCGAGGTTGGCCAGCTTAATTCCTTATCCGTGGGGGGGTGATCGGACGCCCCTTCATACTACTTAACCGCGTAATCGCTCCGCCCAAAATTCCACAGCAAATGAACAGTCCCGATGTGCGATTAGTGACACAGTAACGTGTCATTAGGCGAGGATCTGTGGTCAGGATTCCTCGCGACAACCCGAGCAGTGTCCATACAACTCGTGGCGATGACGCAGAACTTTAAAGCCATACTCGATCGCGATTTTCTCTTGAGTGTCCTCGATGAGCTCCGAGTTGAACTCAATGATCTTCCCGCAAACAAGACACACGAGATGGTCGTGGTGAGAATGCTCGATTTCATAGCGCGTGAGACCATCGTCAAAGCGTCGCTCTTGTGCGAGCCCGGCCTCAACGAGAAGTTTGAGCGTTCGGTAGACAGTCGTGTAGCCGATACTCGGTGCTTCTTTGCGCACTTCCTGATAGAGCTGCTCCGCGCTGACGTGTTCGTCGCTTTCCAAAAATGCCACGAGAATCACATCGCGTTGCTTCGTGTGCTTGAGCCCCATGCCATCGAGGTAGCCCGCAAGCTCAGCTCTTTCGGTTTCGTACTTCATGGGGAGTTTCGGTGCCTCGGTTTTCTTGGAGATCGATTATCACCAGGCACGACTCGTGATCTGGGCGCGGTGAACCGGTCAGGCGATTTTTTCGAGAATGTCTTCGGCGACTTCGGCGATGTCGTTGTTGAAGTCTTGGGACAGCACGCGAATCTGACTCTGTACGCCCTTGCTGAGCTCAATTTCCTCAGCGTTGAGAAGCGCGAGTACGGTTTCGAGTGACTCGACAACCAGCTCGGGCACGTTTGCATCCAAAAAAATCGAAAGCAACGCAATTTCTCGGGGCATGCCGAGTTGCTCGCGAAACGCCTCACAAACCCCGGCAAGCTCCGGAGTGCCGTGGGCGTCGCGCAGACCCTTCACCATCGCGTCGGCCTCGGCGTTGCGACCGCTTGACGTAAAGAGTTTGTCCAACTCTTTGAGATAGGTCTTCGTCACCTGATTGGCCTTGGCCTGTTCGATTTCCTTCCAATCGGGCTTTTCGTCATCGTTCATTCTAAAGCTCTCCTGCGGCAGTTTCGTCTGCCACTCGGCGCGGTTCAGGGGCTTGGAACCGCGTTGCAGCGAGGTTCGTTTTCGCTGCGGCGTTTTGGCAGTCGAGATCGACTGCCCGTTCAAATGCTGCCAAGGCTTGCTGCCTCTGTCCACCTGCAGCCAGGGCCAAGCCTAGGTGATTTTGAATTTCGCTTGCATCTGGAGCAAGCAGCGCCGCCTGCTCAAGTTCGAGAACGGCCCTCTCTGTTTCACCTGCGTTGAGCGCTGTTGTGCCCGATTGATAGAGCTTGGCCGCACGATATCCCGCGCAGCCCAACAAATGAGCAGCGAACAAGACGGCGACCGCAATTTTGATCGATCGGTGCATGGTTTTGGACCATCAATAGTTTCAGGGCTACGTACCGGAGACTTCACAGCTTCTGGCACGCGGTGGTACAAAGCCTGCACGGCCAGGCGGTTGGGATTGTAGACCATTTGGGGAGCGTTCTTCCAAGGGCGTTTGCAACTCGCAGATTCGCGTGGTAAAAATCTTGCTTGCTCCGGAGGGCTCCGATGAAACGCACGCCAACAGTTTGCGGTCGAATGAAAGTTCGGCTCTTTCTTCGCGATCAATAGGATCCGCGCGGCACACCAGTAGTTTCACCGACACCGGGATTTTACTTGGTTGTCTAGCACCGGCTCACGCAGTCGAGCCCACCAGGCAAACGGGAAGTGGCTTTGCGCCACCACCGCCTCGCGCCCGCCTTCATATAGACCCTATTGCTAGCACCCGCTCCATGATCCCAGGTTTTCAGGAACCACCGAGTCGCGCAAAGCAGCGACTGAGGCGGCCCATGAGTCGCCAGCCCCTGGAGCCACATTAATGAGCCATCCGAACGACCCGCAGTACGAAAGCTCTCAAAGCAAAACCACACTTGCGCCCGAAGACCGCGGCGGCGTGCGTGAAGTGATTCGCCTCGCCGTCCCAGTGGTACTGACCCATATCTCGATCACGGCCATGCAGATCGTCGACAGCGTGATGGTCGGCCAACTCGGCTCTCCCCAACTCGCGAGCGTGGGCTTCGGCGGCATCTGGCTCTGGACACTCGTATGCTTGTTTGTCGGCACAGCGACCTGTGTTCAGACCTTTGTCTCCCAACACTACGGTGCCAGGGAATACCGCTCGTGCGGCGCCTGGGCGTGGCAGGGAATGTACGCGATGTTGCCCCTGGCAGCGGTGATCTGCATCGCGCTCTTCTACGGCGCGGGCATACTCGTCACCTTCCTCGACCCCGCTCCGTCGATCACCCCGTTCGCAATCGACTACCTGAGCGTGCGAGCTCTGGGCGCCCCGGGCCTGATTGCCACGGTCACGTTGAGCTCGTTCTTTCGCGGCCTCGGCGACACGCGCACGCCTTTGTACGCGAGCGTATCGGCCAACATTCTGAACGCGGTACTCGACTACGGCTTGATCTTCGGCCATTTCGGCTTGCCCGAATGGGGCGTGGCGGGTGCGGGCATCGCGACCTCAATCGCCGAGTGGGCGAACTTCATTGTGTTGTTGGTCTTCTTTCGTCGTGCGGCGATCGCAAAGGGCTATGCGACGCAGCCCGTTGCGCCGGACATGGGTCAGATCAAACGTTTGATGCGCACGGGCCTACCTGTCGGTGGACAATGGTGGCTCGAGATGGCGTCGTTCGCGCTCTTCTTGACCCTCGTTGCGCGTATGGGCGATGCCCCAATGGCGGCGAGTCAGGCATTCATTTCGCTTTTGTCCATTTCGTTTATGCAGGCCCAGGGTCTTGGCATTGCGGTCTCTACACTGGTTGGGCAGTACATCGGCGCAAAAGACTTGGTCGCCGCCGAGCGAAGCTTCTACTCGGGTATTCGGCTGTGCCTAGCGCTTGCGGGCGTGGTTGGCTTGTTGTTGGTCTTTGCCTCAGACCCGCTGTTGCGATTGTACAGCGACGATCCACGGGTTTTAGCGCTTGGGCGTCCGTTGATGCTGGTGGGTGCTGTCTTCCAAATTTTCGACGCACTCGCGATCATCGCCGACGGAGGCCTACGCGGTGCGGGCGATACGCGTTGGCCGATGGTGGTCCGCTTTTTGTTTGCGTGGTTCGTCTTTTTGCCGGCCGCGTACGTGCTCGGCATCTACTACGAAGGCGGGCTCACCTGGGCATGGGTGGGTGGACTGCTCTATATCGCAGGGCTCACCTGGGCACTGCTCGCGCGCTTTGCCGGGGGCCGTTGGAAGAGCATCGAGATCTAACGCCTACACACACGGGCGTCACACCCGCTTTGCTGCATTAGTTGGGCAGGCGGATCTTCGCGATGATGGGCAAGTGGTCCGACGCACGCCGAGACGAAGGCGTGTCGTGGGCGGAAACCTCTTTGATCTCGGCGTTTAGCGAGTAGATGCGATCGAGCGCCAACACCGGGCGTGGTGCGGGGAAGGACGGCGGCCATTTGTGGTTGTCGTGCCGCGAAAATTCGTCGTCGAGTTGGCGTGTCGCTTTGCATTTGCGCCATGCGTTCATGTCGCCGAGCAGTACCGAGGAGCCCGTGTTGAGTTCGGG
>JBLHOB010000196.1:0-6198 GCA_047619425.1 Myxococcota bacterium | reverse complement strand
TGCCGAGGACTACGAAGACCTGAAAGCCTCCCTCGAAAAACTCAAGATCAACGATTCGTCTTTCGGCTACGAACCCGAGACGAGCATGGCGTTGGGCTTTGGCTTTCGCTGTGGGTTCCTGGGCTTTCTGCACGCAGAGATTATTCAAGAGCGCCTCGAGCGTGAGTATCAACTGAACTTGATCACGACGGCTCCTACGGTGCGCTATCGCGTTGTGCCGAAGATTGGCGAGCCCTTTGAAATCGAGAGCCCGGCAGCGTTGCCCGACACCATGGAGATCGCGAGTATCGAAGAGCCCGTGGTGCTTGCAACCATTCACGTGCCCTCCGAATACCTCGGCCAGGTTCTCGGCCTCTGTCAGGACCGACGGGGTATTCAGAAGGACATGGCGGTTCACGGCGACCGCGTTCAAGTTCGTTATTTGCTGCCGCTAAACGAAATCGTGACGGACTTTCACGACAAGTTGAAGAGCGCGACCCGCGGCTATGGATCCTTCGACTACGAGATCGACGCCTATACCCCGGCGAATCTCGTGAAGCTCGACATCCTGGTCAACGGCGACTCCGTCGACGCTTTGTCCTTGATCGTGCACCGCGACCACGCTCAGAGTAAAGGCAGCGAACTCGCCAAGAAGCTCAAAGAGTTTATTCCGCGACAACAGTTCCAAGTCGCGATCCAGGCGGCAGTCGGTGCAAAGGTAATCGCGCGCACCACCGTCAAGGCGCTGCGCAAGAACGTGACCGCGAAGTGCTACGGTGGCGATATCACGCGCAAGCGAAAGCTGCTTGAAAAGCAGAAGGCCGGTAAAAAACGAATGAAGATGGTCGGGTCTGTTGAAATCCCGCAAGAAGCCTTCTTGGCTGCACTCAAGCTCGGAGACTCATGAGCAACGTAGAAGATGCAACGGAAGGTGAGGGCGAAGCAAGCCAAGGCGCGCCTGCCCGATCCAAGGGTGCAGAGATCCGCGAGCAAATTACGACGCTCGTGCTCGCCGTGGCGATCGCACTCTCGATTCGCGCGATGCTCATCGAGCCCTTCCGCATTCCTTCGGGCTCAATGTTTCCGACGCTTTTGATCGGCGACCACTTGTTCGTGAACAAGTTCATCTACGGCGCGAAGATCCCGTTTACCGACTATCGCCTGCCGGCGTTGCGCGAGCCCAAGCGTGGCGACGTGGTCGTGTTTCAAGTGGCGCGCATCTCAGACCGCGGTTCATCGGGGGGCATCGCTCCTTCGGATCGGCGTCCCGACGGCCGCGCCGAAGACTTTGTAAAGCGCATCGTCGGCGTGCCGGGGGACCGCATCGAGGTGCGTGATGGCATGTTGATCGTCAATCAAAGGCCCGTCGACACGGTGATCCTCGATCAGCCCTTTGAGGACGATCAGGGCAACGCCCTCATCCGTTTTGACGAGACTGTGGGAGAGTGCGTCCACGCGGCGCTCGACGATCCAAATCGTCCGGGGCTTGCTCGCTCGCCAATCGTAATTGAGCCGGGCCGCTACTTCATGATGGGCGACAACCGCGACCACTCAAACGACTCCCGTGCGTGGGGCACTGTGCGCCTTGACGAGTTCAAGGGGCCAGCCTTCATCATTTACTGGTCGTGGGATTCAGCGGGCAACTTCTTCCACCTGCTCAACCCGATCAACTGGTTCACAGTCGAGAAACGCTGGGACCGAGTCTTCCAACGCATTGGCTGCGACACCGTGGACGAGCAATGAAGTTTGTAATCTCCGGAGCGTTTCAACCGGCATCGCATCTTGCGCCGATTGCGCTGGCGGCTGACGAATCGGGCTATGAGGCCCTCTCGTTTTCAGATCATGTCGTCTATCCCGAAACATTGGACACGCCGTATCCCTATACCGAAGACGGTACGCGTCGCTATGACGAGACGTCGAATTTTCCCGACCCCTGGGTTGTGGCGGGTGCGCTGTCGGGGATCACGAAGCGGCTTCGCTTTACGACCAACGTCTTCGTACTGCCGATGCGCAACCCGTTTCTCGCCGCGAAGGCGGTTGCGACTGCGGCAGTCATGTCGAACAACCGGGTGACGCTCACGATTGGTGTCGGTTGGTCGAACGTCGAATTTGATTTGGTCGGCCAAGCCTTTCGACGCCGCGGTACTCGGGCCGACGAGATGATCGAGGTGATGGAGAAACTCTTCAGCGGTGAGATGGTCGAGCACCAGGGAGAGTTCTATTCGTTCGAGCGCCTGAAGATGACACCGCCCTTTCCGAGCGAGCGCATTCCGATTTGGGTTGGCGGCATCTCCGACTTGGCGCTGAAGCGTGCCGCGCGAAACGACGGCTGGCTGTCGGATCTCCAGACCACCGACGAAATCATCGAGTGCATCAGCAAAGTTCGGGCCTATCGAAAAGAGCAGGGCAGGGGGGACACCTTCGACGTGATGGCTACCGCTTCGGACGCTGGCAATATTGAAGGCTATACCCGTCTGGGCGACGCCGGCGTGAATCACATCATGACCATGCCCTGGGTCTTCTATCACGGGATGACGGAAGACATCGAGCAAAAGGTCGACGGCATCAAGCGTTTCGCTGAGGATGTCGTCGAGAAGATGGCCTGATCAAATCCCTGTTTTACGAGGCCGTGGCCCCACCCAGGGGCCGGGCCCGAGTCGAGCCGAATGGCTCCTCAACGTGCTGCATGCCCAATCGGAGTGTCGCACGAAAACTGCGGGTTCAAGAGTTTTTAGCCCGGTTCGCAGCGGGGGCTAGTGGGCCGCACGGGGCGTTTGGGCGTGCGCGCGCGCGCAACTCGGTTGCAGTCAAAGAGATTTGGACGTGAAAAGAGATGGGCAATTGCGCTGCGCCGGGCAGGCGGTATGATGCGGGCGCAGAACCAAATAGCACCTTTTAACTTCGTCCTGTGAGACGAAGAAAGGTATGCAACAAATGCCCAGCGATCTCCCCTCAGCTCCGTCTACACCTGCATCAAACGCCGGTGTGTCAGCCAATACCCGCGAGCCCATGCCCGGCAGCCGCGCTACCGCGGGCTCGTCGCAAGAGCTAGGCCCCGGCACCGTCGTCCTCGACGATCGAGCCATTGCGCGGTCGCTCACTCGAATTGCCCATGAAATCGTCGAGCGCCACGACGACCTCTCCCGACTTTATCTGGTCGCCATCCCCAACGGTGGCGTCCCCCTCGGTCGTATTCTGCAGGAAAACCTCGAAGCGATTTCGGGCGTCGTGCTGCCGCTTGGGATTCTCGACACCACGCTTTATCGCGATGATCTCACCCGCAACGGAGTGAGACCGCCGCTGCGCGTCACCGAGATGCCGTCATCGGTCGACGACCGGGTCGTGCTGATCGTCGAAGACGTCGTCAGCACGGGGCGAACCATTCGCGCCGCGATGGATGCAATGATTGATTTTGGTCGGCCGACTGGAGTTCAGGTCGTTGCGCTTGTCGATCGCGGGCACCGCGAGCTGCCGATCAAGATCGACTATGTCGGTAAAAACATCCCGACGTCGGCTGGGGACAAAGTCAAATTTCGCAGCGTTGAGAGAAGCGACGGATCAGCCGAGGCAAGCCAACTCGAAGCTCCGTTTGAGGTGGTGTTGATGGCGAGTCGAGAGTCGGAAGATTCGGGGGAGACAAATCGATGATCGGCATGGATATCCTGGGCATCAAGGATCTTACCCGCGAGCAAATTGTGACAATTCTCGAGACAGCTGCCGGGATGCAAGAAGTCGCTGGCCGCGAGATAAAGAAGGTTCCCGCGCTCCGCGGTCGAACCATCATCAACCTCTTTTTTGAGAACTCGACGCGCACGCGATCGAGTTTTGAGATCGCGGGCAAGCGACTCTCTGCGGACGTCGTCAACTTCTCGCCATCGAGCTCGAGCCTCAACAAAGCTGAGAGCATTCTAGACACCGCAAAGACCCTCGACGCGATGGATCCCGACTGCGTTGTCGTGCGGCACAAAGTCGCGGGCGTGCCTCAACGCATCGCGGAGCTACTCGACGCCCCGGTCATCAATGCCGGCGACGGCGCCCACGAGCATCCCACCCAGGCATTGCTCGACATGATGACGGTGTATCAGGAGAAGGGGCGTCTCGACGGCCTCACCGTCGCGATTGTTGGTGACATCGCGCATTCCCGAGTCGCGCGCTCAAATATCTACGGCTTCCTGAAGATGGGAGCTGAAGTTCGGGTCGCAGGTCCGCCCCCCATGCTCCCCGCACGCGTCGAAGACTTTGGGGTCAAGGCCTACACAAACCTGCGCGAAGCCATCGAAGGCGCGGACGTCATCATGGCCCTGCGGATTCAAAGCGAACGACTCAAGGGCGCGCTCTTCCCGAGCATTCGCGAATACTCAGCAACGTATGGCCTCGACCGAGAAAAGCTTCGCTACGCAAACGACGATGCGATCGTAATGCATCCAGGTCCGGTCAATCGCGGCGTCGAGCTTTCTCACGAACTGACGGATCATCGGCCCAGTGTGATTCTCGACCAGGTCCGCAACGGCGTCGCTCTTCGGATGGCGCTGCTTTACCTCGTTACGGGCCGCCCAGTAAAGCCCAGTGGCGTTTGATGCGAGCCGGTCAACAGAGCTGAAGAGTCAGGCAGCGAACGTAAAATAGAATCAATTTTTGGAAGCGTCGCCACGAACGCTTCGCAGTTAGACACAGCAAGAACGAAGCAAAAACATGTGCCCCAGTCGTCTCCGGCCTCACGGCCCCGCGACCCTGTGTTGGAGAAAGAACCAGTGAGCAAAGTTTTGATCCGCGGCGGCCGCATCCTCGACCCCGCTACTGAGACCGATTCGGTCGCCGATCTCTTAATCGACAACGGCAAGATTTCAGCAATCGGCACAAACCTCGCTGCCGAAGACGCCGAGATCATCGAAGCCGAGGGCTGCTGGGTCGCTCCAGGTTTCGTCGACATGCACGTACATCTGCGCGAACCCGGGCAGGAGTACAAAGAAGACATTCAGAGCGGTGGCCGCGCAGCGGCGGCTGGCGGCTTTACCTCGGTTGCTTGCATGGCGAACACCAATCCAGTCAACGACGACCCTTCTGTGACCAAGTTCATCATCGACACCGCGCGCAAGAGCTCGCCGGTGCGGGTCTACCCGGTCGCAGCGGCGACGATCGGTCTGGCAGGCGAAGTCATGACCGAGATGGCCGCATTGAAGGATGCTGGGGCAGTCGCGTTTAGCGACGACGGGCGCGGGACCGAAGACGCCAACGTCATGCGTCACATTCTCGAGTACTCAAAAGTCGTCAACGCAGTCGTGATGGTCCATGCAGAAGACGAGTGCTTACGAGCCGACGGCGTGGTGAACGAGGGCTTTGTCTCGACCCAACTCGGCTTGCCGCCAAACCCCAGTGCCGCCGAAGACATCCGCGTTGCGCGAGACATTGCGCTGACCCGCATGACGGGTGCCCGCCTTCACATCGCCCACGTAAGCTCCAAGCGCGCGGTCGACTACATCCGCGAAGCCCGCGAAGAAGGTCTACAGGTGACGGCGGAGGTTTCGCCTCACCATCTCACACTGACCGACAGCGAGACTCTCGGCTTTGATACGAGCACCAAGATGGCACCGCCGCTTCGCTCGAGCGAAGACGTGGCAGCATGCCGCAAAGGGTTGGTTGAGGGGGTGATCGACGCCGTGGCTACCGACCATGCGCCTCACGCGGTCTACGAAAAAGACGTCGAGTTTGTTTCGGCTCCGTGCGGAATCTTGGGCCTCGAAACCGCGTACCCAGTGGTGATGGACTTGGTCCGCAACGAAGAGATCTCTCCACTCGAATTGATGAACCGAATGTCGCTCGGCGCAGTCAGAATTCTGGGAGTGCCCGGTGGTAGCCTTGAAGTGGGGGCGGTGGCCGACGTAGTCGTCCTCGACCCGAATGCAATCTGGAAGTACGACCCGTCAAAGGGGTATTCGAAGAGTCGCAACTCGCCCTGGGCGGGCCGGGAAATGGTAGGTCAGGTGGCCTATACCCTTGTCGACGGCAACGTCGTCTTCGATCGATCACGAGGTGTACTAGAACAATGAGCGGCAGCACCCCTCCGAAACAAGCGCGTTTGGTATTGGCGGATGGCACTGTGTATCGCGGCTACGCGTTCGGCGCTGTGGCATGCCAGCACGGCGAAGTCGTCTTTAATACGAGCATGACCGGCTACCAGGAAATCGTCAGCGACCCGTCCTACGCAGGGCAGATTGTTGC
>JBLHOB010000195.1:0-6222 GCA_047619425.1 Myxococcota bacterium | reverse complement strand
GAGAAAGTAGTTGGATGTTCACAAAGCTCTCACCCGTCATGCGAAACCGCGACGCACGCGAGACCGGCGGTCGAATGGCGATTTGATCCGTGTCGTCGACGAGCCAGTTGACGGCGTTTACGAACAGATCGCGGTTCTGGTAGTTGCCAATGAGTTCATTGCTTGCGAAGTCACTGTCGCCAACCACGACCACTCTTGCCGGCGCCTCCCCGTCTCCTGAGACCTCACCGGCGACAACGACCGAAACGGGCCCCAACACATCGCCCTCGTCGAACTTCGCCTTCCCCGTCGCAGTCCATGAAGCGAGATCGGTCTCAGCCCATGACTCCTCGCCGGTAAAGACGATTGGCGCAATCAGCGGCGTCCCTTCTGCGACAGCAATGCTTCGGGCCATATGAAACAACACGGTGTCGCGCATCTTTTCGGTGATCGGGTGGTTGGCAAAGCTGCCAGAAAACGGTGTCGTCGCCTGGCCGAACAGCGCAAGCCTCGCGTCGAAGACCACGTCCTCACCCACCTCGATGCCCCACGCGCGCACATCTTGCGCAACATCGGTGTTGGCCCGAGGGTCGAGCAAAACAAGTGCTGCTCCGCCTGACGCCACATAGCTTGCAAGTGCCTCGTGCTCTTGATCGACGAGCGGTCGTGTCGGCCCCACAATCACCAACAGATCCGCGTCTTCGGGCACACTGCCCGTACGTGCCAAAAACAGAGACTCGACTTCGTAGCTTTCGTTGCGCAGTGCCGCGACGGCCTGGCTGTAGCCCGCCCCCGACGTCCCGCGCTCGCCGGCAAAGGGCCGCTCGTTGTGGCTTTCGAGGAAGTAGATCTTGCGTCCCTCGCCACTGCTCAGCTTGAGCACCGCGTTGGTGATCTCCGACTCGCTGAACTCCCCCAAATCGACGTGCGCTTCGCCAATCGCAATCCGCACCAGCCCCCGAGCGAGATCTTCGGCTTCGATCCCATACGCCTCCACGAGATCGGGCCGCCGGTTTGGGTCGGCAAACTCGAGTTGGATGTGTGCGCTCTCGTGGGCGTAACGGTCGAGCAGGTCGCGAATCGGCGGGGCGTCGGCCGCATTGAAGAAGGCTGTCACCTGAACGTCGATATCGAGTCGTTCGAGTAGCGTCGTAGTTTGCTCAGAGAGCGTATTCATCTGGGCCTCGGTCCAATCGAAACGCTTTGAGTAGCGAGTCGAAACGAATGCCAGCATGCAGATGATCGCGAGGGTAAACGCTGTACCGAGCAACGCGCTTGAGCCGTACTTGCCAACGCGGCGAGCCTCGCCCGACGACATGCGCTCGCGCAGAGAGTCGAGGCTCCCCACTATGGAGCCGCCGATGAGCAGCACGCCCAATGTGAGGTTTGCGACCACCCAGACGTAGTCGGTAGTCGGTTGAAAAATTCCCAGGATCGCGGTGAGGATCCCAAAGCCAAAAGCAACGGCGCCCAGAGCGCCGAACAGTGCGGGCAAGCCATTCATATCAGCGCCACCTCACGCTTTCGAGCGCTGCCTTAGAGATCACCATGCAGATGGCGACAACGACCGCAAAGTAGACCAAGTCGGCGGTGTCGATGACGCCCGTCGCCAGTGTCTCAAAGTGCGTTCCGGTCGAGATGTACCGCATGGTTGGCCCAATCCCGAACCCGCCGCCCCCGGAGTCTCCACCGATCCCGACTTCGACGATAAAGGGCAGCATCATGCCGACGACCAAGAGTGAAACCATCGTCAGGACAAATGCGATCAACTGGTTCTTGGTCAACGACGACGCCAACGCTCCGACCGCGACATACGACACGCTTACAAGGAACAACCCCAGCAAGCCGGACAACGTCTTGCCAACCTCTGGGTCTCCATAGAAGAACAAGAGCCCCGGGAAAAAGCCAACGATCAACGTCATGATGAAGACGAAGGTGAAGCCCGCGAGAAACTTGCCCGCCACGATTTCCCAAATTCGAATCGGGCTGGTGTACAAAAGCTCGTCGGTGCCGTTCGCTTTTTCGTTTGCGAAGAGGCCCATCGTCACCGCGGGCACCAGGAACAAAAGCACGATCCACATCGAGCCGTAAAAGGGCAAGATCAAGTGGTCGTTCAAGTTCATCTGCGCCAGATACTCTTCGGCGCCGTACTGGCTCGCCTGGGCGAGTTGGGCGTCAAAACCGATCAGACTCGAAAGAAAGAAAGTCCCGGCGAGCACCGACCACAAGGTCAGCACCACGTAGGCGACCGGCGACACAAAGAGTGAGCCGAGTTCTCGGCCCGCGATCGCAGTGATATGCCTCATTGGGAGACCTCCGCCACGGGGTCAGATGGTGTGGACGACGCATCGTCTTCCGACCCAGTCGCGTCGCGCGACGTCGCCCGGGTGAAGACCTCTTCGAGCGTCTGGCCACCGCTTGTCAATTCGGCGAGCGGTTGGTCGAGTACTTTGCGTCCGCGATTGATCAAGATGATGCGCTCACAAATCGCCTCGACTTCATTCATGATGTGGGTCGAGAGAATCACAGTGTGTCGCGCCTCGCCGTGCTCGGGTGCCGCAAGGCTTGCAATGAGGCCGCGAATCTCGCGAATCTGGATCGGGTCGAGCCCCACGGTCGGCTCGTCGAGCACAAGTACCGGCGGGTCGTGCACGATCGCCTGAGCGAGCCCGACGCGTTGTCGAAAGCCTTTACTCAGGTCGCCAATCACGCGCCGGCTGACGTCCGCCAGGCCGCAGCGCTCGAGCGCGCTTTCAACGGCGAGTTTTCGCTTGGCTCGCGGCACGTCTTTAATCTTTGCGACGAAATTGAGATAGCTGATGACCGTCATCTCGGGATAGAGCGGCGGGTTCTCGGGCAAGTATCCGATGCTGCGACGTGCGGCCAAGGGGTCTGCAAAGATCTCATGTCCGGCGATGTGCGCCGTGCCGTCACTCGCGGGCAGAAACCCCGTAAGCATGCGCATGGTCGTGGTCTTGCCCGCCCCATTGGGACCGAGGAATCCGACGATCTCACCCTTGTTTATCGTAAAAGAAAGGTCCGTCACGGCTTCGACTTCGCCATAGCGTTTGGCGAGGTTTCGCGCCTCGATGGCCACCATCTTTGTCTCTCCTCCGATCTGGGTCTACGGCTCTTGTTCTTAGATTCGCATGCGCGGATCGCGCCCTCACATGCCAAGGCGCCGAATCATACCGGCAATATTCTCAAAACCGCTACTTCGATTCCGGTGACATCCAATTGGTTCTCAAAGTTTTGCCCACACGCGGTTCTTTTCGTCCGCATGCACGCTGGCAGCACATCGAGTCTCCGGTGTATTCTGTCCGCTCGCCGATCGGCCGGGGTTTCAGCCGAGCACCCCGAGAGCCGAAGGATCACACAGCACAGACACTTACCAATGCGCCCAGCACATGCGAGTTGTGGGAGAATCAACCGGGTGGATCGATCCGAGCTACAGCGAGATAGACAAGCGCCCTCGACGCACACGAAGCGCCGGGCCAGCCTTCTCAATTTGATCGCCGCTTTTGCCATCGTTGCCACCCTCGTCGTCTTGCTACCGGCTGTTTCCGAAGCGGAGGCCTCTGGCGGCGAATCCAAGCTCGCACCGCCCGCAGCCAATCGCCTACTCGCTTCTTCGCCCGGCGAGCCCTCGATCACCGACCAGCTGCGCGCCGCCTATTGGCGCGGGCGCGTATGCACAACGGCCACCTGCAAATCGCCGCCGCCGGGTGGTGGCCTGGCAGAAGTAACCTCTTTTGGCCTCGCGGCATTCGGCGGCGTTTACCTCTCGCGCCGCCGCGCGAGCTGATCCCGAAGCCCTATGCGCGTCGCCCTGGTAATAGAACGCTTTGAAGCAGCGGGCGGTGGTGGCGAACAAGTCGCGTGGAACGTTGCGCGTGAACTCGTGCGTAGCGGTGACGAGGTGCACGTGCTGTGCCGTTGCGGAACCGACGCCCCAGGGCTCACGGTAACGCGACTCGCAACACCCTCCTTCTGGCAACCGTTGCGCGTGCGAACGTTTGCCCGGCGCGTCAAACGCGCCCTCGCCGACCACAACTACGACGCCGTGCATTCATTCAGTCGCACCCTTGGCCAAGACATCTTCCACGTTGGCGGCGGTTGCCACGCTCAGTACATGCAGAAGGCATACAGCCGTAGCGGTGCACTGCTGCGGCGCCTGTCGCCCCGTCACCAGACCTTGCTCTCGCTTGAAAGCCGCATCTTCGCGGATCCAAAACTCGTCGCGCAGTGTGTCTCCCATCGCGTCCAGCGCGAAATTGCAGGGCGTCACGGCGTGCCGCTATCGCGCTTGCCGGTTGTCCACTGCGGCGTCGATGTTGAGCGGTTCGCGCCTAAGTCTGACGCAAGCGCGCGCCTCGAAGTGCGCAAAGAACTTGGCGTCGACCGGCAGACGGCGTGGCTCTTTGCCGGCTCGGGTTGGCAACGCAAAGGACTCGATCGCGCAATCACTGCCCTGGCAAATGTGCGCGACCGCTCGACCCAGTTGTGGGTCGCGGGCAAAGACAGCCAAACCAAATGGCGCGCGAGGGCGGCGCGCGAGGGCGTTGATGGCCGTGTTCTGTTTTTGGGCGAGCGCAGCGACCTTGAGCGCGTGTATGCCGCGGCGGACGGGCTGCTAATGCCGAGTCGCTACGATGCATTTGGTCTCGTTTGCCTCGAAGCCGCAGCCGCGGGCTTACCCGTAATCGTAAGCGCACAAACGGGTGCATCCGAACTCTTCGGCGATTGCGGCCGAGTCATCGAGCACGACGACGACCCCATGGCCTATGCGCACGCAATGGATGAGCTGGCATCCAGTGAGAGTCGCGAGCAATTGGGGGCACTCGCGCACACAATGGCGAGCCAACACGATTGGAGCGCGCACGTAGCCCGCTTGCGCGTTCTCTATAAGGGCGTCGTGCGATGAAGCTGCGGTGGAGTTCGGGCAGCAGTGCTTTGCAGAGCGCGGTTGAGCACTGGCTTGCAAAGCCAGAAGAGCACAGCTGTGAAGTGCTTTCCGAATCGAACTATCGACGGGTCGTTCGACTGGCCGTCGACAGGAAGCCTACCGTCGTCGCGGTCAAGGAGTTCTTTCCGGTCTCGGCCCGGAAGACCTTTAGCAAGCGCGCCATTGCTGCCGTACAGCACCTCGCCCAGCACGGGCCGGCACAGCGCGAATGGAAAGCACTCAACACCCTCCATGCTGCTGGCGTGTCGGTTCCAAAGCCCCTTGGTTTCGCTCAAGCCTCCATGGGCGGGGCCTACTTGGTCAGCGAATTTGTTGATGGAGCCGTCTCGCTAAGTGAAGTACTCGACGACTACGCCTTCAAACGGCACCGCATCCTGCGCACAGTCGGCGAACTCGTCCATCAGTTTCACAATGCGGGCTTCACCCACGGAGATCTCCACGTCGGCAACATTGCAATCGGCGACCGAGGGCCGGTGCTCGTCGATCTACAACAGGTGCACCCCATTGAACACGAGGGCGATCGCCTACGCGACATCGCCTTTCTCGACTTCTCTCTGGCTCACATGGGCATCACGCTCCACGATCGCTTGCGGTTTCGCATCGCCGCCCTCGGGCTTGGGCTCTTCCGCGTAGCTCCCGAGCGCGAATTATTGCGCGAAATCGGGCGTGCGAGCACTGCTCGCGCCCTCGATTACTACCGCGGCCGCACGCGCCACATGTCACGACCAGGCCCTGATGTCGCGGCACTTCGCTGCGGCGAACAAACGGGGCTGCGCAGTAAGGATTTTCCGGAAGCTTCGGTGAGCACCGCGATCGACCTGCATCGCAAGCACGTACAAACAGGAGGGCCCGCGCTCCTCAAGTGCGATCACCGTTCACACGTAAGCGCCGTCGAGGTCGACGGCCACCACCTAGTCGTAAAAGAAGTGGTCAAGACAACGCTGCGCAAACGCCTAGCCGACGTCTTCCGCGGCTCTCCCGCACGTCGGGCATGGGTGGCGGGACACGGCCTGCGAATTCGCGGAATCGGGGCCGCAAAGCCCCTCGCTTTTTTGGAGACCAAACGACGTGGCGTCCCAGTTGCCTCCGTCGTGATCCTGGAGGACCTCTCTGCTTCGCGATGCGTGGCAGACGTTCCCGCCGATGATCTCACGGCGCCGCAGCTTGCACAGCACTTGCTTCAGCTCGTGTTGCGCATGCATCGCACGAACACCTCGCATCAGGACTTTCAGGCGAGTCATATGTTTTGGCTCGACGAAAATGCCGGTCCGCGCATT
>JBLHOB010000194.1:0-6235 GCA_047619425.1 Myxococcota bacterium | reverse complement strand
TGACGATTGCGCGGGGGAGCGAGATTTCGTGGTCTCTTGCGGCGAACAATCGCGAGGCAACCTTCACGAACCCCGCCGGACTTGAGGTTGTGGTGCGCCGCCGAATTGAAGGCAATGTACTTGTCGAAGAGATCGACTCCAACGAGACCCGGCGCACGAATCGCTATGGCTTGCGCGATGGTGGGCGCGTGCTCACGTTTGATGTCGTGATCGCCTCCCCCGATTTACCCACGCAATTGACCTACTCGTTTCATTATCGACGAGAATGAGCGCAGGTCTATCACCGGCAAACTTGGAATGGCCATGAAACCGAGCGAGAAGATCAGCTCCTAGACTCAAGCTCTTCGAACGTGAGTTCTGATCAGCCTTCCGCCGACCGCGCTTCCGGAGCGGAGAGCTTCACGTCCGCGATCTCTGCCAGCCGCTCGAACGCATTGCGCACCATGCCGACGAAGTCGGGTAGATCGGGTACGAGGCCCAGATCCGCATTGAAGCCCCAACACACCTTGCCGTTGTAGCTGATCAACGCAATTCCGAGGCCGACGTTGGCCAGCAGTGGAACCTGTGGATACATGCCCAACAACTCGGAGCCCAGCACATAGAGTGGAAACTGCGGGCCGGGGACGTTGGTGACGATTGAGTTCATGGTGCCCGCCGCTGCCTGCGCACCGAGTGAGACCAAGGCGTTCGGCATGTTGTTCATCATCGACAAGATGATCTCTGCGCCGAGTGCCTGTTGCGTGTCCTTTAACTCGCGAGTGGTTTCGTTGATCCGCGCGAGTTGCTTTCGCGGGTCGCTTTCGTCCAAAGGCAGCCTTACGAGCCAGCCACTTACGCGATTGCCCAACTTGCCTTTCTCGTCTTCGCTGCGAACGCTGACGGGCGCCTGGATACGAAAGTCGAGCTCTTCGGGGCGCATTTGTCGGTGGGCGAGGTAGTCGCGGAAGGCACCCGTGACGACGGTGAGCACGACGTCATTGACGGTGCAGTCGAGTGATCTCCGAATCGCCTTTACGTCCGCCAGGCTGACGGTCAGCCAATCGAATACTCGATGAGGACCGAGGTCGCCGTTGATCACAGTTTCGGAAGCGCTCGTCGATTGGTTGGCAATCGCTGCACGCACGGCGCGGGTTCGCAGCAGTATCTCGTCTTGCAGGTTTTCGGTTTCGCGGCGGAACTCTTGGATGCCACGAAGCGCGCGCAGGGGAGAGCGCAGCCGCAGGCTCATGGCGTCCGCGAATAGATCGCGATCGTGTGGCTCCGGGCGGGGCAAAAACTTCGGTGGCTCTTCGACTTCTCGGTCGGGACTCGTCCGCATCAATATCTGCGAGATGTCGATACCAGAAGTGCCGTCGATCATGCAGTGATGGATCTTGCTGATCATCGCGTAGCGCTTTCCCTTTAAGCCCTCGACGACCCAGATTTCCCACAGCGGACGATCGCGATCGAGTTGCTGTGCCATGATCCGGGCGGAGAGCTTCTTGAGCTGCTCATCGGTGCCGGGTTTGGGAAGGCTCGTGTGCCGGATGTGGTAGTCGATCTCGAAGTCGGCGTCGTCGTACCAAACCGGGCGATTTTCGAAGGGGATCCACTTGAGCTTCTGGCGATAGCGCGGGATTCGGTGAAGGGTTGATTCGGTGAATCGCTTGAAAGCCTCGAAATCCACGCCGCCGTTTTCGGTTGCCATCGGCCCGATGTCCAAAATGAGGGTGGACGCGACATGCATGTGCAGGTTGGGCGTCTCCCACAACAAAAAAGAAGTGTCCTGGCCGGACAGGCGGTCGTAATTGTATTTCGACATTTGGAAACTCCTCGGATTCTATCCAAGGGTCTGTTGCGTAGACCGCACTGTCAAGAGGTGCGAAAGGCCAGGGGTCGAGCGCTATTGTTGTGTTCACGCTGGGGCCGTCGCAGGCCCCCCTAAACAGGAGCTACGACTTGGTCAACGAAGCAGAACCCTTCCCGCAATACCCGACCTTGGCAACCGATCTCGTTGCTAATGTACTCACCGTGACGCTCAATCGTCCCGAGCGGCTAAACGCCTTTAACACACAGATGATGCACGACCTGCTCGCCCTGTACGAAGCGGTCGATCAAGACGACCGTGTACGGGCTGTCATCTTGACTGGAGCGGGACGCGGCTTCTGTGCCGGGGCCGATCTCGCAGGCGGTGGGGGGACGTTTGATTCGGGGGCAGGAGAAGAAGACCCGCAACAAGCGAAGCGTGCACCTCGCGATGGGGGCGGACGTGTGACATTGAGGATGTACGACTGCAAGAAGCCGATTATTGCCGCCATTAACGGCGCGGCGGTCGGCGTTGGTCTCACAATGACTCTGCCGATGGATATACGACTAGCCAGCACGAAGGCGAAATTCGGTTTTGTGTTCGCAAGAAGAGGGCTTGTTCCCGAGGCCGCGAGTAGTTGGTTCTTGCCGCGGATCGCGGGCATCGCCAAAGCAATGGAATGGGTCGCTACGGGCAGGATCTTTGGTCCCGATGAGGCGCTGGCTGCTGGACTGGTGAGTGAAGTCTTGGAAGAAGATGCGTTGCTCGATCGCGCGCAAGAAATCGCCCGGGAGATCGTTGAGAACACGAGCCCCGTTTCGATCGCGTTGTCTCGCCAGATGCTGTGGCAAATGCTGGGGGCGCGACATCCCATGGAGGCCCACCGGGTGGACTCGATAGCGATTCACCAGTTGGGCAGTGGGCCCGATGCGCGGGAGGGGGTGACGAGCTTTCTTGAAAAGAGGCCGCCGGTGTTTTCGCTGAAGGTCTCTGAGGACTTGCCGGATATTTTCTCTGGGCGCGAAGCGGAGACCTACGAAGGTAGCGAGGAGTAACTGCGCTGCGAACGCCATGCGCCGGTTGGGGACTCATTGTGAGACCTTTGTTGTTGTCCGTCACGAGTTGAAGGAGATGCGCGCGGATTGCGCGACTCCAGCAAGTCGGAGGGGAATACAAAAACCCAACCGGCGCGGCATGGCGCCAGTGTTTCAGCGACTGATCAAGTAGCGGGCGTGTTCTGGTGTACGTGCACGTCCGTCTGCGGATACGGAATCGAGATGCCCTGCTTGTCGAACTCGAGCTTCACGTTCTCCGTAGTGTCAAACAGTACCGGCCAGTAGTCGCCTGAGGCGACCCAGGGGCGGACAACGAAGTTGACGCTGCTGTCCGCGAGCTCGGAGACGGCGATGGTGACTGGCGGGTCGGCGAGGACGCGACTGTCTGCGGCAATAATGTCGTGCAGCACCTGCTTGGCCTTTTTGATGTCGTCGTCATAACCGATGCCGAAAACCATGTCGACGCGGCGGGTGGGCTTGGCGGAGTAGTTGGTGATGCTGCCACCGGTTACCGAACCGTTGGGCACCGTGATCTCTTTGTTGTCGCCGGTGCGAATGATCGTCGCGAAGACTTGGACGTCTTCAACAACGCCCGAAACGCCACCCGCTTCAACGAAGTCACCCGCCTTGAAGGGGCGAAAGATGATCAGCATCACGCCCGAGGCGAAGTTGCCGAGTGAGCCCTGCAGTGAAAGACCAACCGCCAAACCGGCAGCACCGATGATGGCTGCAAACGACGTGGTGTTGACGCCGAGCTGTCCGAGGGCGGAGATGACGACCAGCGCCATGAGTGCCATGTAGGCCAGGTTGCAAACGAAGCCGATGAGTGTCGTGTCGATGTCGGCCTTCGTCATGCCCTTGCGGATTGCGCCGGTGATAGCCTTTGCGACAAACCAACCTACGACGAGTACGCCGACAAAGCCCAGTACGCCGGGCCCATAATTCGTGAGTACGTCTTGAATTGTTTCTTGCCAGTTTTCCATGGGGGGCTCCAGTTATATCGAGAAAAATGTTTCGGAATAAGGGTGTTCTAATTTCGCGGGCAAATTGTCCGGCATAACACACAGTTACGTCAAGCCGTAAATTCATGAATTTGGGATAGATTTTGATTGGTGTGACGAACGTGTGGTCGCAACAACGGTCAAACTCCGGGTTGTGGCGGGGAACTGCGATTCGATGAGTCCTCCGCGGGGCAAACGATACGAGGCGGAGTTTTTCGTTTTATAGCGATGAAATTTCGTGCATGAAAATGTCGAGTGGAGCTGCGCCCTAGATGAAGCCGGACTCGATCGAGTGGGGACAGGCAGGACAGTGGGTAGCCAGTGGATTATAAGTTGTGATGTGAGCCCGGGCGTCGGCGGGGGCACCCGCGGAGCGACGGCGGAAGAAGTGCAGGGTGTTTGGGCGGGTTTAGGTAGGCATTGCGGGGTATTCAGCAATTCTTGGTCCGAAAGACTATGGTTGAGTGCGGTAGTGAGCCTGGGGCCGAGACGGCGCTTCACAACGAGAGTGGTTACAAGAACTTCCATGACTGAAAACGCCGAGAGCATGCAACCGGATGTCAACGAGATGAGCGGGACGTTTACAACGCGTCGGCGGGGTTGGCGCCGGTGGCTAGCCCGAATCGCGATTTTCTGCGTGACGTTCGTCGTATTGATGACCATATTTTCGGTCTTGGCATCGGTCACCGAAAACTTCTTCGTGCTGCTGTACACCGAGTAGCCACTCCCAGCTCGCGGCTGTGTGACGGCGTCAGTGGGCCTTAAGCGCAGTCAGTCGCGCACCCCGAAAATGGCCTGCCGTGTGACGAACTCGGACTCGGGACATCGCGATGGTTATCGCGACGGTTAATGCGGACACTCTATTTTTCGAGGTATGCCTCGATGACGGGCTCGAAGTGATCCGGGTTGAAGCCGAAGGGGCCAATGCCCGGGTTGTAAATCACAGTGCCCGCGGCGTCGATGAAGTAGATACGCGTCGGCTTGGCGGCATAACGCGCACTCACCGCATCGTTCATCGCGTCTACATACAAAGGCACGACTCCGTCAAAAAGATTCGCCTGACAGCTGGCCGCGACCTTTCGCCGTTGTTCCAGTGTGACGGGTTCCTCGACATCGAGGCGTGCTGGGTTGCCCGACAACTCATGCAGCGCGGTCTGGGTACGTGAGCGACCGAGCCACCACTTGTCCGACGGGTGGGCCTCCTTTACGTAAACGACAATGAACTCGACCTGGTCTTTGTACTTCGCGTAGATTTCTTTGAGACGCACGGTCCCAATGCTGAAGGGAGGTCAGGTGTAGCTCCCAAAGATCAAGGCCACGGGGCGCTTGCCGCGAAAGTCCGAAAGACGCACCGCGGTTGCACCTGCCGGGTCTTGCAATTCGAAGTCGGGTGCCAGCTCGCCGACCTTTGGGGCCTGGAGGTCGTTGGCCAGTTGCCAGTCGAGTTCGTGGGTGCGCCACTCCTGCATGGTGGCAAGGAGTTCAACGCCGAGGTCAAGTGAGTCATCGCCTTCGTAGAGCATGAAGGCCGGGAGCAGCACTGCAGCGAGTAGCATCGTGCGGCGAGCCAATCGCCCGATGCTTGCGGAGTCGGCGGGTAAACCGCGCTCCAAAAACCGGAAAAGCGCGATCGCTGCAACGCAGGCTAGGAGGGAGAGCAGATAGGGTGCACCGAGCAACGCAGGCAATAGAAGCGCAACACCTAGCGCGAGCCGGACGACACCGAGTCGTTCCGCCGCACCGCGGACAATCTGAATGGCGCCCATCTTTTGGTACCAAGAGGCACCAAAGCCTGGCAGCACCATGTTTACCAGACCCGTAGCGATCAAAAACGATGCGAGTCCCAACTGCGCCGCGAGTGCGGCAGCGTGGATGAGCATCGCAACCGCGGTGAACACTAGGTTTGAGGGGTCGATTACGGTCTCGTAAGCTGTCGGCAATGGGCGGTTTTCCGATATCGGGTAAGGCATCTTTGGCTTATGTGGTCGGCTTGAGGGGCCGCGCGCTTGTAGATGCTACTGGAGATGGTGTGGCTGGCTAGGTGCTGCGAGTTGCGGAAACTTCCGTGGTCGACCACAGAACACCACATCGCAGGAATGCAGAAGCGAGTTGGATCTCAAACGCTGTGGTTCGATCCCTAGTCATCGCTCTTAGTGTCTGTGCGGCGAGACACACGCTTGGGAGAAGCGCGGCCAATGGCAATTGATGGTGTTCTCGATCGGCAGGATGCCATTGCTGAGGCGTTTCGAGTCGTTCTATGGCGGTGCGCTTCCCATTGACCTGCGCCAGTAGAAATCGTTCAACCACAGCTGATATGTAATTAGGCCGGCCGCGCCAAGAAGCATGATGAGCGCAAGCCATTTTTGGTCAGCACTTAGCCACAGGGAAATTCC
>JBLHOB010000193.1:0-6261 GCA_047619425.1 Myxococcota bacterium | reverse complement strand
CTTCGGTAGCCATGTCGATGATTTCGTAGAAGCGCTCGGCTGACGCGAGGGCTTCACTCAGTTTCGACCAACCCCGCGAGAGTGTCTTTACCGGGCGATAGGTCGTTGCCAGTACGGTCGCGAAGGCGGCGACGGTCCCTGGCGTAATGCCCCACAAGCCGTTCATCACAAGCCACGCGCCCAGCCCAAGCATTCCGATCCCGGTTACGCCGGTGACCAATTCGACCACGCTGCGCGAGAGCACCCGGTTGCGAACAACGCCCATGTCGCGTCGGAACAAGCGCGCAGCTTCTCGGCGAAAGGCGTTTTCTTCGAGTGACTCACCGCCAAATGCCTTGATGACCTTAATGCCCGAAAGGATCTCGACCAGTCGCTGGGTCACTTCGCCGAGTTGTTCTTGACGGCGGCGTGCGGTCTTTCGAATGCGGCGTGCAAACAACGCCACCGTGCCGACAACTGCGGGTGCACTGAGCAGAGAGATCAACGTCAGCTGCCAGGAAATAAAGAACAGGGTAAAGCCGCCCCCGATCACCATGGCTCCGGCTTGCAGGAAATCGCCGAAGACCAGCTTGATTGCGTTCTCGCTGGTCGTGGCGTCGTTCAACGCACGATTGAGTGTCTCGCCGCTGTGCTTTGCGCGATGAAAGGCTAGCGGCAGCCGCAAGAGCTTTGCGGCCAGAGTGTTCTTGATGTCGATCGAGATGCGCCCAAGAGTGTGGGCGAGCATGTAGAGGCGCGCATACAAAACCGCAGGGCTGACAACCGCGATCGCCAGGGCGACCAAGAGAATGAAGCGAAGGTTGGCCATGACGCCTTCTTGGCTAGTGGTGGCGCTGAGCCATGAGCCATTGGGCGGGGGGGGCGTGGTTTCTGGGGCGATGAGCTTCGTTTCTGCGGCAATGTCGGTGTCGATGCTCGGCCAGCGCGGGACGGCGCTATCGGTCATCGCTCCATGTGCGGGCAACAGGACATCGTCGAGCAAAGGCTTCATTAGGTACGCACGCGCATAGCGACCGGCGGAAAACATCAACGTAAGAACAACGCACAGAACAAGAGTCGATACGTAGGGTTTTGCGAAGCCGAGCATTCGCCGGAGTAGGGCAATGTTGCCGAGGCTGGCGGCCGCGTTGAAGGGTGCCGTCTCCTGCTCTGGTGTGTTGTTGGACTCGGAACTCACTTTGACGTTCCCCCGGTATGCTGGCTGTGCAGTGACGCATCGGTGGTTTGGGGGCCGACACCATAGCGTATCGCTGGGCTGGGGTTGTTCGGCGCGATGCCTCTTCGGCTTCTATTCGTTGCCTATTCGAGATCTATTCAATATAGCCGAGCGCTTTCAGCCCGCGGCGCACCTCGTCGTCCAGAGGCAGCGCCTCGGGAAGTTGCGAGAACGACTTCTCAAACTCTCGAAACGTTTCTCGAACCCTTGTCTGGGACTCTTCGGAGGTCGCGCTGTTATCTGAAAGAAGGGCGTCGCCGTTTCCGAGCTGAATGACCCCACCCGGCCCGACCTCACCGAAGAGTATTCCTTCGAGTGGATAGTCGCGTCCATCGATGCGGCGTTCGACCTTGCCCGGTTCTAGAAACGTTCGGCGAATCGCGTAGGCGGGCGAAGGCGTTGTGATTGGAGCCGTGAGGTCGCGCCCCGCGAGTGAGACGTCGGCTAGCTGCAGACCTGCGAGGGAAAGCAAAGTGGGGGCGATGTCGAGAGCGCTAGTGATCTTGCTCTCAAGCCTCGGGGCGACTTGCGAAGATAAGATAAATGCCGGCACCCGAAGCTCTGCCTGGTTGAGTCGAGCACCGTGTCCAATGGATCCGTCCTCGCCGAGACTTTCGCCGTGGTCGGCTACGACGACAACGTGGGTTTCGTAGCGAGCACCATCGCGCTCGAGTTGCTCGAATACTCGGTTCAGTGATTCGTCGAGGTAGCGAACGTCGCGATCGTATAAGACCTTCACATCGTCGAGCATCTGGTTTGCGGCATCGATCCCCGAGTCTGCCGCAGTCATGACGTCGCGCTTCTTCAGCACGTCGTCGCCGCTTGACGCACCGTATGGAGCATGAGGATCGAAGTAGTGAAACCAGAAGAACTGTTTGTCGCCGGTTGCACTGCCGAGGGCCTCGATGGCTTCATCGGTGACGGAGCCGCCGAGCGAGAAGAACTTCCCGGACTCAATTTGCCAGTGCCCTTCCCAAAGCGTTTTGTTCTTGCTGAGGTTGTGGCTGAAGTCTTCGCCGTAGCTGTCAAAGCCGCGAGCAAAGCCAAACCGGCTTGCGAGCGGGTAGGAGGCCACAACGGCATGCGTCTCGAAGCCGCCGGCCTTGAACGCTTCAATAACGTTTGGCAAGTCGTCGCGCAGGACGATCCCATTGCGCGTGATCCCGTGCTCCCACGGCAAAAGCCCGGTGAAGATCGTGGCGTGGGCGGGTTGGGTGACGGGCGAGACTGTGTAGTAGCGATCGAGCACAAGCCCGTTGGCAGCGCGGGCCCGGGTGAGGGGCATAGTGGATGGCGCACCTGCCGCGGGCTCGAAACGATCGTGTCGCAGGGTGTCGAGGGTGATCAGCACGATGCGCACGTCTCGCGCCCCGTCTGGCCCGGAACAACTTAGGGCTGTCAGTGCGACTGCGGTTGTAATGAGTGCAACGTGAAGGCGCTTCATTCGATGTACCCGAGGGCGCGAAGGCGTTCGAGCAGCTCCGGGTCTTCGATCCCCGGTTGTACTTCGGGTACGGCGGTGCCGAGATGCCCCTCGAACCGATCACTCAATTGTTTGTTGAGCCGCGCGAGGACTTCGGGCTGTGTGGCGGCGAGGTTGTTTTCTTCTCCCGGGTCCGAGACGAGATTGAAGAGCAAGGCTTCCCCGCCGTCTTCGTCACGCACCAACTTCCACGGAAACTCGAGAATGCTCTTGAGGGCGCGTTGCTCGCTCGCGACCGTGCGGTGCTGGCTCTGCGCTTCTTGGCCTGCAATCAACGGCGTTAGGGTTCGGCCCTCGAATTGGGCGGGAGGCGCGATACCGAGCAACTCAAGGAGCGTCGGGCTCAGGTCCATCATTGGGACGATCGTGGAGATACGCGCAGGCGCTAGTCCGGGTGCGCGGATCAACAATGGGACGTGGATTAGCTCCTGAAAGAGGGTGCGCGAATGAATCACAGAGCCGTGCTCCCAGAACTCTTCACCGTGATCTGAGAAGAACACGATCGCGGTGTCGTCTTCGAGCTTGAGCTCTTCGACTAAGGCAAGCAGATGTGCGAGTTGGGCGTCGGTGTAGTGAATGCCACCATCGTAAAGCGCGATGACGTGCTCACGGTCGTTGGCGTCGAGCTCGCTCACTTCCTTGTTGAGCTCAGCCTCGCGACGGAGAATGGGACGGCTGTTGTCTCCTCGCACCGGGCCGTCATAGGGCTGGGCGAACATTGAATAGTGGGGCTCGGGCGGGTCATAGGGGAGATGGATGTCGTACGTATGCAGAAACAAGAAGAATCGCTCGTCGCGGTGAGCTCGGAGCCACGCCGACGCCTTGGTCAACTCGCTGGCAAGACCTGTGCTGTTTTCCTCATAAACTTCAAAGCCGCGCGCGAATCCGAGTTGGCTCGAAATGTTGCCGCCGCCGGTATAGGCCGCAGTTCGAAAGCCTTGTTCTGCGAGGACTTCGGCGAGGGCCAATCCGCCCAGCGCAGCCGTTGAAGGAGGCTTTGAAAGGAAGAGACTTTGGTGTGAGGGGCGCGTCGAACTCGCCTGGGCGGTGGCACCTTCAAATACGACGGCTCCTTCGGCAAAGCGGTCGAGGTTGGGGGACGTCGCCCGCGAGTACCCATAAAGGCCGAGATGGTCGGGGCGCAGCGTGTCGAGGCTAATCAAAATGAGATTGCGCACGTCGTTGGAGCTGCCGGAGTCGGTGGCTGCTGGTGCGTCGATCGCATTTTGGGCGGCGTCCTCGTCAACGGCTGCCGTCTCGCGATCGTCCGCGCAGGAGAGAGCAAACGCGCATACAACCAGCAGCGCGGCGCGGAGCAGAAAAAAGACTCGCGTGCGCGGTTCACCCATTGTTTGAAAATAGCATGGCCCTTCCCGAGGCACACACGACGAGTCGCTGGCGAAGGAAGGGCGTATGGCTGCTATTGTCCCCGGTCGAGTGCGCACGTGGTTCAAAAAGGGATCGATACCGGTCCGATGCGGGTTCGATGGGGACAAGTTCGATGACCGACCTGCCCACCAATAGCTTTTTGAGCGCAGCGCATGACGGCGCGCGGCCGTGGTCGCGGGAAGATCGCATCGGCTTGTGCGTGTTGTTGGCGGTGTTGTTGGCCGGACTCTTGGCCTTGGTGCATCCGTGGTACGACCCGATGTCGGACGCGTCGATCTACATCTCGTCTACTCGTGCGCTGCTCGCGGGCGAAGGGTATTCGTACCTCGGCACTCCGTTTCATCTGAGGCCGCCGGGCTTTCCATGGCTGCTCGCTCCCGTGCTCGCGGCGGCCGACACCCACTACTACCTGCTGAACCTGTACGTCTCGCTCTTTGGCTGCGGCGCAGTGGTCCTGCTGTATTGCTGGGTGCGCCCGGCGCTTGGTTGGTTGTTGTCGCTTCTGGTTTGCATCGTCACTGCGGCAAACCCGCTGTTTCTCCAGCTGTGTAATCAGGTGATGTCCGACATTCCGGGGCTCTTCGCGGTGATGGCCGCGCTACTCGTCGCTCGCTCGGCCGAGCAACGGCCCTCGTTGAAGTGGGAGTTGCTGCTCGGCGTGATGATTGGTGCAGCGGCCTATGTCCGTGTGCTCGGCATCGTGTTACTGCCCGCCGTGCTGCTCTTCCGCGTGGTGCAGCGGCTGCGGACGAGCCGCAATAATGAGGCTGGTGAGCTCGCGGCTGACACCAAAAACGACGAACCGCCATTCGGTCAATTTCTGATCAAGCGTTGTGCGCCACTGATTGCGGTGACGGTCATCGTTTTTGCGCCGTGGATCGTGCGCAATCAACTCACCGCCAACCCACCTCCCGCGGATCAACTGCTCAACTACTCGTATTCGTCGGCGATGTTCCACTACAACTTTGGCGATCCTCGGGCGCCCTACGTGAGCGTCTCTGACTTTGGTCTGCGTGTCCTTGAGCGCACCAACCAAATTACCGCGGCGGTTGCGACGCGGCTCGCAGACGACCGCCCCACGCCGTTGCGCAGCTTTGCGGCGATGGCCGTATTCGGGCTCTATTTGTATTGGCTCGTCGTCAGTCCTTCGATCGCGGGTTTCTTTATTCTGCTCGCGTTGGGGCTCGCGGGCTCGTACTTCGCTTTTCAAGATCGCCTGCTGCTCCCCGTTGCGGTGTTGTTGTTGCCGCAACTGGTCGCGGCTTTGCGTCGCATCCTGTCGCGCTTCATCGCTGCATCACAGGCAACGATGGTGGTCGCCGCATTGTTGGTGTTGCTCTTTGTCGCTGATTTTTCGCCGCGCAAAGGTTGGGACGAGATCGAAGCGACACACGTACGCTTGCAGAACCTCGTGCGCGAACTAGTGGTTGAACTTCCTGCCGACGCAAAGCTTGCAACGATACGCGGCTTCCATTTGACCATGCTGATGGAACAACCGGTTTACAGCCTGCGTTGGGCGTATCGCCTCGCACTCGGGATGGAGGGCGTCGATGCAGTTGTTGATCGCTACGGCGTTAATACGGTGTTGCTCGACCCCGAGGTGAACCTCGATGCCAAGAGCGAGGCACTGTTCGTTGAACACTACGGTGCCGGCATGCAAATTGGCGGGGTGCGGATCATTCGGGTGCGCGAGTAGTGCGCTCACCGTCGGTTCGTTGCTTGAGCGAAGCGCCTATTTTCTACTTCAGTTCTTTCTGAAGAAGCTCTCCCGCGCGCAACCCGAGCAGTAGGTCCCCCTCAAGGCCGAGCCCCGCGACAAAGGAACGGTCGAGCGAATAGACGGGAAGTTTTGCGGTCACTCGAAGCTCGAGTTCGCCGGGCCAGCAGGCTCCCCGGCGGGGGTCTTCGAGCAGGTGGTCGTCATCCCAAACCGGTTGTTTGACGGGGACGCGCTCGACCTGGTCTCCGTGAAAGGGGATCAGCGCAAGCGTGCGGTCGACGAGACGTTGCTCTTGCTCGGCGTGGTCAACGCTTTGGGTCGCAACGCTGCGTACAATGAGATCGACCATCTTCGGGTCGTCTTCTCGAGCAAAGACCGAGAGTGTCGCGACGCCCTGGGGCGAGCCCGTTGCAGAAGTTTCGTTCAGCAATACGACGCGCTTGGACATGCCTT
>JBLHOB010000192.1:0-6264 GCA_047619425.1 Myxococcota bacterium | reverse complement strand
GTCCGCCTTCTCGGCGCGCAACAAGACTTCGATCGCCTCTTTGCGGTTGTCTTCTTTCGCGAGCATCCACGCCAACACGTTGTAGAGCATCACCTGTTTTTTGTTGAAGCCAATCGCGTCTTCAACAGTCTTCTTCGCCTGGGTGACGTCTTTGTTGCGGTAGTAGAGCGCAGCGAGAAACATCTGTGCTTCCGAGCTGCGACGCGCTGCTTGCTTCAGGCTCGCAAGCGCGGCCTTGTCATCGCCGATCGTGTAATGAAGGCAGCCGATCTGCGCATAGATCTGCCCCTTCAATAGGATCTGCCAACGCGCCATCGGCAACAGCCCTTCAAGGGACTTCACGGCGGCCTTGGTGGCCCCTGCCTGAATCTGTTTTTGCGCTGCGAGAAACTGAGGCTCCAAACGCTTAGCCAACGTTCTCGAGATCAGAAAGAAGGTCAGAAAAAAGACCAGCACACACAGGACAATGCCCATGGCCCAGCCTTTCCATAGACCCAGTGCAGTCCAGATTCCTCCGGAAGCCATACCAATTGCCAATGAAACCAATGCAGAGTACACAGCCGCTCACTCTCTTTATTGGCGGCCGAGAAGGCGACCGCGGCCCGCACTATACCGAAGCCGACCGAAAGAAACGGGGCAGCACCGAAATGGCTTCTTGGAGCGGGCACAAGCAACTAGCTTGCAGGGCTCGCTGCCCCCGCCGTCACGATGCCCGCGGCCTTGTAACAGGCGAGCGAGGCCGCAACCGCGACATTCAGCGACTCGAGCCCCGAGTCCAGCGGGATCTCGAGCCGAACGTCCAACATGGCTTCGACTTCCGCCGAAAGCCCTAGCGCTTCGCTTCCCACCACGAATACCGCCCGGTGAGGAACCTCATATTCGAAGAGATTTGCATCGCTGGGGTGGGTAAGCCCGATCGCCTTAAACCCCGCGGCCCTAAGCACCCCAAGCCCTTCTACTAGCGTCGCGCAGCGCAAGACATTGCAGCGATAGATGGCGGACGCCGACGATTTCACGACCAGCCCGTTGATCCAGGGCGAGCCCACCGTGGGCCAGAGCACTCCGCCAAGCCCGCACCCAACCACTGAGCGAACCACCATGCCGATGTTCTGTGCGTTCGTCACACCATCGAGAGCCAATAACCGGACCGGATTGCGAGCCGCTTTGCCTTTGTGCGCCTCGACAAAGGGCTCCACCTCGGTGACCCGACCCAGGCGCACCGATGCGGCAACTCCCTGGTCATGACGAGGTTCTCCCGAAGCGGCGCTTACTTCGCCGGCACTCACCGACCTCAACTCAACCTCTGCGATACGGCAGGCTTTCGCGAGGTCGCTGCGAAACGCGGACGTCGCCGTTTTTGAAACCAACACGTCAAACGCCAGGGCATCGCTCGGCTTCTGTGCCAACACTTCAAGAACCGCACGACGCCCAAATACCACGAACTCTCCGTGGCCGCGCTTCTTCATCCGAGTTGTGGCGTTGCCCACTTGGCTCTCTCCTAGATTGCAGACCCCAACCTTAGCCGAACAACGAGGCGGCAGGTGGACTGCTACTGTGCAACGCAACCTGCAACGCCCTGCGAAACCCAATCCAATACCGCGTCATCCAACCATGCGTGCTGCAAAAAGGCTCAACCTATGATCCGAGTTTGTTTTGTGTGTCTGGGAAACATCTGCCGCTCTCCCACCTCTGAAGGCGTGATGCTTGGCCTTGTGAAGGAAGCGGGGCTCGAGGAATTGATCGAGATCGACAGCGCCGGGACCGCGGCCTACCACAGCGGCGAGCCCGCCGACGCGCGGAGCCGAGAAGAAGCACTCCGGCGCGGTGTCGATCTGCCCAGTCGGGCACGACAGTTTAAGGCCGAAGACTTCGCGCGCTTCGACTACGTCCTCGCAATGGACGCGGAGAATCTCGGCAACCTGCAAGCACTCGCCGCCGACGCGAGCGAACGCGAGAAATGTTCGCTGCTGCGAAACTTTGATCCGTCTTCCAAGCCGAACCAGAATGTGCCCGATCCATACTACGGAGATCAGCACGGCTTCGAACGGGTCTTCGACATCTGTGAAGCCGGGTGCCGCGGGCTGCTCGCCCACATTCGCGAAACCCACAATCTCGGTGAGAAAGACTAAAGCGTGTCTCCCGGCACCAGCACCCTGCACTTCTACGAAGAACTGCTCGGATGCCCCATCGCAGAGCTCACCGCTGTGCATGGAGGCGACATGGGTACGAGCTTTTGCATCCGGCAGCGCGACGGAACCCGCCGCTTCGCAAAACACTACGCGGGCGGCGCACCCGAAATGGCAGCCGCCGAGGCCTTTGGACTCGAGTGGCTGCGAGCTGCAAACGGCGGAGACCAAAACAGCGAGACTGCGACGGGCGACGCTCCCCTGCGCATCCCCGGGCTTGTTGCAGCAACTTCACACGGCCCTCCTCACGTCGTGCTTGAGTGGATCGACGAAGGCCAACGCACCCACGACTTCGACGAGCGGCTCGGCCGTGGCCTCGCCGCTCTCCACGACGCCGGAGCCGATGCCTTCGGCCTTTCACAGGACAACTTCATCGGCTCGCTTGCGCAAAGCAACGCCTGCGGCGCGAGCTGGCCGGCTTTTTATGCGAGCCAACGCCTTCGTCCCCTCGCAGAGCGCGCGGCGAAAAGCGGTCGGCTGCCCCGCAACACCGCGCGTCGTGTCGAGCAGCTGAGCGAAAACCTCACGCAATTTTGCGGGCCAGAAGAAGCCCCATCTCGACTGCACGGCGACTTATGGTCGGGCAATCTGATCGCAGACGAGCGCGGCCTGCCCTGCCTCATCGACCCCGCCGTCTATGGCGGACACCGGGAGATGGATCTCGCCATGATGAAGCTCTTCGGGGGCTTTTCGGCTCAGGTCTTCGATGCCTACCGCGAAAGTCATCCACTCGAAGCGGGCTTCGAAGAACGCGTCCCGCTCTGGCAGCTGTATCCGCTACTCGTCCACGTCAACTTATTCGGCGGGGGATACGCACAAGCAGTCGACGACGCGGTTGCGCGATATCTCTAGCCCGTGCCCCGCGTGAGCCGCCGCTACTGATGCGACAGGGCGTTATCCGTGGCGGGGTTGGAAGTCGTCGACAACAGCGGTGCGTGAGCGAGGCCGAACAGGAAGAGCGCAAAGCCGATCCCGTAACCGAGCGACACGGCTCTGCGAAAGCGTCCTGGCCGCAGCGTGTGCAAGCCCGCGCGTTCAAGGCTTGATTGATCAGGCAGTGCGATGGTTTCTCGTTGCATCGTAACCTCCGGCTGCCCTGAGGTAATGCAAGAATCGTGCGAACGTGTCCCCCACCGTTCGACGCGGGCGATTCATCTGCGATCCCGAAGGATTAGTCCCCGTACTGCGGTTTTGGGATAAAACGCAGTGGCTGCGCAAGCAGGGTCATTTGCTTCCTCCTGAGGCGAAGTCTTCCCGCCATTGCCTTAGAAGTTGGCACCGGGGTTCTTAGTGCTGAGACGTTGCGGATGAATGGCTTCCAGGGTGAATCGCTTCAGACGAAGCGGCCACTCCCGGTTTCCACCTCCGATTCTTCCCCGCCGAACTGATACTGCGGGTCTACCAGCTCGTTGATCCGCTCCATGACAACATCGATATAGCCCTGGAGCTTCTCGCGATGCGTGTTCTCATGGCGCGAATCGAAGGGAACGAAGTCGTCGGGCAGGTGGAACACTTCCATCTCTTTGTATGAGATCGCCTCTCCCACGCGATAGACGATGTGTCCACCCTTCGCGATTGGATTCGAGCCCGGATAGCAAAGGTCGGAGCCATTGCAGCCCACCGGCACGACGGGCACCTGAAACTTCAAGGCCAATTCGGCGAGGCCGATGTGCCCGGGCAGCAAACGGATCGAGCGAGTCCCTTGTGGAAAGATCAGCAGATCAACTCCGATGTCGAGCGCATCGCGGTTCAATCCGACAAAGAGTCCCATCATCTCGGCAAAGATCGAGTTGATGTAATCGGGATAGCTTTCCTTCTCGGGATCAAAGGCGTAGCCAAGCACGTCCCGTGGCTCCCGCAGAAGCCTCTTTTCAAGTTCTTGACCGAGTATTGGCGGCGCGACCGCCCCCCCCGCTGCAACGCCATCAACCCAGCTGCGCAGTGCTTTGTATTCGTCGGTGCTTGGCGTGCGTCCCATCAGCGAGAGGAAATCACGGGTGATGATATAGCCCCGTGAAACCGTGGGCAGGTTCATCATCACTTCCATGAACTTGCCAATAAACCGATTTTCGTAGTACTTCCCTTTGACCCAGGTGCTGGTAAAACGATTGGCCTGCTTCCACAGAGCAAACTGAAACGGCCAGTAGTTGTATCGATCCGTGTGATTCATTGCGAAGATCACGGGCGTATTCGGAATGCGCTCGATCCCGTCGATGTCGATCTGCACCCTGGGTGGAAATCGGAAGTTGGGCAACAGACCAACCGTGCCGAGAAAACGCTGGCCTCGGGGATAGCGGCTGAGTGGGATTCGCTTGAGTCGGGGAATGTCGAGCACGCGCTTGGTCTCCGCGATCGCTGGCCGCGCCGGAAGCATGTGCAAAGACGACTAACTCGCCGAGATTGTGCCGCCGACTGCCCGGAAGGGACTGGAAATCTACATATTTTTACTAGTAGACCATAACCAAGTCAACGAACAAGTATAGAAGCAACATGAACGCGGCCCACAATGCGGTTGCGCCGGTGGGCCAAGGTTCACCCAATGTGCCGAAGGGCTGGTGCACTCGCGCAATTCGGGTCAGCACACTGCGACGCTTTCTCTGAAATACATCGATGCTCGCCGTCACCGTCGAGGTGTAGACCGCGCCAAGACCGTCGCGAATCCCAGGCAGCATGCGGCGGTAGATCCAGTCCGTGTCGAGCACCGTGCTGCGAAGCTCGGGCGGATAGAGCCCCGTCTTCATCAAGAACGCAAATGCCAACGCGGAGAACAACAGCAGCTGCAGCATCGTCACTACGTGGGACGTCGTGTACGGCACATAGTCGACTGGGTATGGGAGCAGTCCGTACAAGACACTTGGGAACATTCCGATCGCGAGACACAGCCCCGCGGCCGCAGCCATGGCGATGAGCATGTTGAGCGGCGCTTCTTTCACTCGAAATCCACGATCGTGAGCAAAAAATGCGAAGAAGGGAATCTTGATCCCGGAGTGATGGAAGACACCCGCCGACGCAAACAGCAACACGAGGAACGTCATGGTGTAATGCCCGTCGGCTGCCGCGGTCAGAATCATCGACTTGGTGACAAAGCCGCTGGTCAGCGGGAAAGCGGAGATCGAGGCCGCACCAATGATGCAGAAGATCGTCGTAAGCGGCATCGACTTGTACAGCCCCCCAAGCTCGGAGCCCTTCACCGTGCCAACGCGATAGAGCACGGCACCCATCGTCATGAACAACAGGCCCTTATAGATCACGTGAGCGAAAACGTGAGCCACGGCGCCGTTGAGCGCCAGCTCGGTGCCGATCCCGATCGCGACGACCATATAGCCCAACTGGTTATTGAGGCTGTAGGCCAGCACCTTACGCAGATCGTTTTCGATCACCGCGTAGAAAATGGGGAAGGCGGTCATCGTGGCACCGATCGGAATCAGGATTTCGGTGCCCGCAAACCCGCGCGCCAAGGCATAGATCGCGAGCTTCGTGGTAAAGGCGGACAAAAAGACCGTGCCGGTAACCGTGGCGTTGGGGTACGCGTCCTGCAGCCAGGTATGGAGCATGGGAAATGCGGCCTTGATGCCAAAGGCAAGAAAGATCAGCGACGTACCCAGACTCCCGAGGCCAAGATGATCAAACGCAAGTGAGCCCGTCTCGGCATAGTGGATGATGGCGCCCGCCAAGAGCAAGACACCCGAGCCGACCTGAATAATCAGGTACCGCATGCCGGCGCGGTTGGCGGCTTCGGTGCGCGACGCCCAAATCAAGAAAACCGACGAGATGGCGGTGAGTTCCCAACAAATGAAAAGCGTGATCAGGTCGCCCGCGAAGACCGCGGCGATCGCACTGCCCGCATAAACGAGAGCCGAGGCGCTCTCGACTGCGTCTTTCACGTGCATGGCGTAGATCAGACTGAGCAGCGTGGCGATATAAAAAACCAGCCCGAAGGCGCGAGACAGCGCATCGACGCGCATCACCTCGAGCTCATACCCCATGAAGGGGATCGCCAGGCTCGAACCCAGCGGCAAGGCAAACATTTGCGCAAGCCCAAGAATCGGCAGCAGCAGCATATAGGCTTGCCGTACCG
>JBLHOB010000191.1:0-6265 GCA_047619425.1 Myxococcota bacterium | reverse complement strand
ATCGTCGGCGTATCGAGCAACATCAACTTTCTTTCGCGCCTCATCACCCACGACCGCTTTGCCAGAGGCGAGTTTGATACCGGCTTAATCGAAGACGACGAAGGCAGCCTGCTGTCGCCGAGCGCTGGACCGTCCGTCCGTGCTCGACTTTGCGGCGCACTCGCAATTGCGCTCTCGGATGCCGCCTGCGTTACAACACCTCCCCACGAGCCCGATTCTCCCTGGAGCACTCTGGGTGCGTGGCGACTCAACGAACTCGCTCAGAAGGAAATCTCGCTAAGGGTCGATGACGAACTTCTCGGCATATCGGTCGAGCACGGTGCAGACGAGTTCAGGATGACCATCGACGGCAACGACTACGCTGTCCGCGGCGAACTTGGCGAAGAGGGTCGACTCGACGCCAGCATCGACGGTCATCGCATCGTCGCATGGACAGTGCGAGACGGCGACTTCCTTCACATCTTCTTGGACAACGAATCGACTCGATTCGAAATTGTGGATCCGCTTCGAATGTCCAGTCGACAAGCGGACTCAATGGGTGGCCTTCAGGCGCCGATGCCGGGAACAGTGCTGCAACTTCTGGTCGAACCCGGCACCGAGGTCGAGCAAGGCACGCCATTGCTCGTGCTCGAAGCGATGAAGATGGAACACACCGTGAGGGCGCCATCGGCGGGACGTGTTAAGAGCTTTCGCTACGCCGTGGGGGACCAGGTCACCGACGGCGCGGACCTTTTGGACTTCGAAGCGGACGATTGAATTCCCATCGCGGCCTACGGCTACAGTCCGATGAGTAGACAAAACGCGTCCCACGGACTTCCGGTAAGTCTGTACAGGCAAGCACCAAAGCTTCAATCCGATAAGCTCCGGCGGTGACGAAACACCAGACGCCGATTGGGCCCGACTCCTCCGCCGACACCTCCTCAGCACTAGAGGATCGACGCGATGGCGACGGCGTTGGCTATCGCTGGTTTACTGCGAACGTGGGCAGTTGGTTCGGCGCGTTTGGGATGCAGGGCGTGCTCTTCTCCTGGATCCTCGTTGGAGAACTCGAAGCCGAAAGCCAGTGGGTCGGTACCGTCCAAACGGCCGCAATGTTGCCAAGCCTCTTTCTATTGTTGGTTGGAGGTGCAATCGCCGATCGCTTCGATCCTCGACGACTGCTGATCGCAATTCATCTGCTCGCGGCGTTGCCGGTACTCGCCCTCTCCTACGCGGCAGCAAGCGACATCCTATCGATCCCGCTTGTTATCGGCTTTGCGCTCACAATGGGAACCATCACCCCGTTCGCCAACCCCGCGCGGGACGCACTGCTTGCCAGGGTCGCAGGCCGCAACTTGATGGGTGCCGTCTCGGGAATGACCGCGGTGCAGTTCACCTGCCAAGCCCTCGGCGCATTCGTAGCCGGACTCGCCCGCATCATCGGCAGCCCCACTGCATTGGTCATCCACGCGTTCGTCCTTGCCAGTGGTGCGATATTTGCTGCGTTGACACCAAAGCCGCATCAACCAACCACACTCGAGGCCGCTACCGACCGAGCCGAAGTTGAAGTTGAACGGCGGACAAAGCCGCCCTCCCCGACGCTACGCGAAACCCTCGCAGGCATGCGAGAGGGCCTTGCCATCGTCGCTCGCACTCAGGAGTTGCGCGGAAGCTTGCTCGCCCTCTTCGCGGTCGGTCTATTCTTCATCGGCCCATTCACCGTTGTACTCCCGCTCATGATTCGCGACGTATACGGAGGCGGTGTCGACCAACTCGCCTTGGCGATGATGCTCTTCCCGCTCGGCACGATCTCGGGCTCTCTCGTGCTTCGGCGTTTCGGACTTCGACGTAAGGGCCGATCGATGTTGATCGCACTCGGTTGCGCCGCGGCCTTACAATGCAGCCTTGGCAGTGGACTCCCCTTCTGGGGCTTCGCGCTCGCGACATATGGCTGGGGCATAAGCGGCGCCATTTTTATCAACGGCAGCCGCACCATCTTCCAAGAACACGCCCCGCCCGCTTACCGCGGCCGTGTGTTGGCTGTCTATCAACTGGGCTTTACAGGTGGCGGCCCCTTTGGCGCCTTTGCCTCCGGCTTCGCTATTTCGAGCGTTGGCCTCGGCGAGACGTTCATGATCAGTGCCTCCATGATGGGCATACTGGTGATCACGATGAGCCTAGTCACCGATATCCCAAAGATCGAATAAGGGCGCTGTAAGAAGCTTTGGCCTCAACTCGTTCAACGTACTAGGACGTCTTGATCGCCATCGCTGTGTACTTGTCCGCGATCGCCTGGATGCCGGGCTCGATCTCTACCTTGTGCGGGGAGTAGTTCGGCAGATAGGTGCGCAGCTGTGCTGGGATTAGATTCCAAAGTGAGACTGCCTGCGCCATCGGGTCTGCCTTCCTCTGCGCAGCGCTCTCTTTCCGACTGCGCTTCGGCTGCGGGCTTACCTTTAGCATGTATGAAGCGGTGCGCTGAATCCAGCGAATGAAGTGCCACTGAGCCCAGGCTCCCACCGCTAGGCGATAGAAGTATCCGCCACAAACGTGGTTGTACACGTCGAAGGCAACGTTGCGATGCTCAAGTTCTTCGACGAAGTGCCACTCAATCATCTGCATATAGTCGGGCAGGTCTTCGCCAAAACCGTTCGGCCCCATCATGCTCCTGACCGCGTTCATGGTGATCGCTTCGAAGCCTTCGGCGTAGGCGAGGTTGAAGCGAAGGGACTTGGTCTTGGTAAAGCGTTCGTATTCGTCCGAGAGTTCTTTCTCTAGGGCGTCGAGTCCGGGAAAGCCCGCCCGCTTTACCGCTGCGTTGAACTTCATGTGCATGCGGTAGTGCTGGGCCTCTTGGGCCGCGAAGCCTTTGAGGTCTTCAAGAATCTTGGGATCCGTGACGTGCTTCTGCGCGGCCTTCATCGATCGAATCAGATAGGGCTCGAGATGCGGAAGTAGCAGCGAACCCGCGATGAAATTGAAAGAACGCTCATGGTCACCCTCAATGAAAACTGGGTCCAGTTCATCGGAAAACTGAAACGGCATCTGACGAACGGTAATGGTGTCCAACATCGTGTGCCCCTTTGGATGGTAAACACGACTTCGAGTCGCGCTCACGAATTGGTATCAACGTTTTGAGTCGGCGCTCAACTCTTCAAAGCAAGCCTTCGTACGAGCCACCGTCGAGCTGTAAGTTTTGGCCCGAGATAAAGCCTGCCTGTGCACTACACAAGAAAGCACACGCATCGGCGAACTCACCGGGTAGCCCAAGCCGCCCCGCTGCGATACTCGCGACTTGCTGCGCGCGCGCCTCCTCGTACGAGATGTCCGAAATTTTCATGACAATTTGCGCCATCTGCTCCTGGCGCGGCGTGTCGATCCGCTCTGGGAGGATGTTGTTGATTGTGACGTTGTACTTGACCGCTTCGCCGGAGAGCGATTTACAAAGAGCGGTAAGCCCTGTGCGTGCCGTTGTCGAAAGCCCCATCGGCGCCTTCGGCGTCTTGACCATGGCACTCGTGATATTGACGATCCGACCGAAGCCCCGCTCCTTCATCCCGGGGAGCAAGCCGCGGATCATCATGGTCGGTGCGAGTAAGTTTGATTCGAGAGCTGCGAGCCACTGCGCATGGTCCCAGTCTTCAAAACGACCGGGAGGCGGCCCTGCGTTGTTGTTCACGAGGATGTCAGCATCGGGGCAAGCCGCGACAAGTCTCTCGCGCTCGCTTTGTATATCGAGGTCGGCGACTACGGGCGTAACATTCACGCCGCTCGCCTGGGCGATCTCCTCGGCGGTTGTTTCGAGCTTTGCCTGGTCGCGCCCATTTACGATCACATTCACACCCTCTCGGGCGAGCGCTTCGGCACACGCGCGGCCAAGCCCCTGGCTCGATGCGCAGACAATTGCCTTTTTGCCTCGGATGCCTAGATCCATGAACAACTCCTGATTCTGTCGCCGCAAACAGTGCGCGTCGAGGCGATTCAAATGTTTAGGCGAGATCGTACAATAGAAGCTGCATCAAAGGCGCCCGGGGCCCGAGACGTCAGACGGCGACGTCTTTGCATCGCAAAGGAGAAAGCCGGTCGGATTGACGACCACCCCCCTCGGCTCTACCGCCGCTTTGTCTGAGACGCTCGGAATTCTTCGTGCATCGCGCTGGGACGCAGGCTGGTCTTTAGCTGCCGCAGTCCTGCTCGGCCTACATCCGAGCCATCGTTCACTTGCTTACAGTCGGTGAGGCTTGAAAGGAAACGGTAGCGATGGAAGTAGCTGAGGCCCTGGATATCGGCATCACTCTTGGCGTCAAAGAAGCACCCAACGCCGGGTCGAATTTCGCCCCCTAATGCGAACGCTACAACGCGGTCATCCAACAACACGACTTCCGCGCGCAGGTCTAGCTCCGGAAACTGACCTAGCAATTTCAACGCTCTTTTCGTTGAACCGACGCCGCCGGAAGTTCCTTGATTTTCTCGGTGACGATCTCCCCAACGTTTGAGTAGGGCCTCGCAGCCAGGTGCATGGGCCGACGTGTAAGGCTTTACGAAGAGGCCCGATAGCGCATCCACGCTGGCCACATTGCGTCGCAATGTCCGATATTTCCCACCGGTAAGCTCGCCAAAGTCACTCGGCGTATAGACATACTGTACCTTGCGAGGTCGAAGCTGCAGTCCTGGTACCGCGGCGACTTTATCCACGTCGTGTTCGTCAACACGCAAGATGCGGGCGGAGCGATCGCCATTGAAGTCATTCGCCCGCTCGATGCATCGATTGACCACCGCAACACTCGCGGGTGTTGGAGCCAACGCAAGGTCCAGTCTCTCGCCTCCTTCATCGGCAGCGTTCTTGTCTCGTCGCCACACATAGAGACAGAATGATCCTCGATCCTCTCCAATCAGAACCGCACGACGACCGGTCCGATTTCGAGAGATCAGGTAGGGAAAGTAGTACCCCCATCCCATCTGCTCCCCCGCTGTGACGGCGTCCTTGTAGCGGGGCAGATCGGCGAGCTCGAGTGTGCGAAGGCCCTCCAAGGCTCCGACAAGCTGGGATTTTTTCACTTCGCAGACTCCTCTAAAGTCTTGGTCGTTGGGCCGCCGAATTGGGAGGGTGAGCACGCGCCCGCTCGGGAATCACTCCGGCTATCGGCACGTAAGTATCTGATCTTGCGAGATTTTTGCTATATCTAGTTCGGACACACGAGGTCAGCATGAAGTCCAAGGCGCGCACATTTTATACCGGTCCGAGCATTTACGCCCAGCTCCCCGCCGCCCATTACAGCCTATCTGGAATCCCAAAGCCTATGCCTCAACCCATAGGCATTGCGCTGCTCGAAGGCATCGTCTCAAGAGTGCCCGAGCTGACTGCCCATTCGAAATTCTGCACCTCACCCGGAGGCTTTGAGTCTCTCTCCCCGGATAGCCCCGATCTGGTTCCCCACTTATTTGAGCACGTCTGCATCGAACTCCAGCGACTCGCAGGGAGTGAAACAACTTGTGTCAGAGGACACCGACTCGGACACGTTCGCCCGAATGCGGTCGTCATCGCATACGAAGAGCGAGAGGTCTGTACCGAGGCCACCAAACTCGCGACCGATTTATTTACATCCATCATCGACTCATCACTGAAACCCGAAACTGTATCTGGCGATGGACAGGGCTTTGACTTCAAGTCGAGGCTCGCGGAATTTCTGATTTCGGCATCACACCACATGCTTCCGATTCAGGACCGCACCATTATCGCTACAGCACGCGCACTCGACGTCCCCGCCATTGGCCTTGTGGGTCGCACGATCCAGCTTGGCCAAGGCAAATTCCAAAAGCGCTTGAGTGCTACCAAGACAACTCTCACCAACGTCGTCAGTAACGACTTAGCCGCCAACAAGGACTATTCGAGACAGCTCCTCCTCGACCTCGGTCTTCCGGTCCCAAACTACGAGCGCATCTACCAAGCCAAAGAAGTACATGATGCCGCAAAGCGGATCGGGTACCCGCTGGTCGTGAAGCCCAATCACGGAAATATGGGTGGCGGCGTAAGCGTCGGCATGAAGAACCGACGCGAAGTCGCGGCCGCGTATCGGCGCGCCCGGGAGTATGGACGCTCCGTCCTCATTGAGGAAGTCGTCGAGGGCTCCGACTACCGCATGTTGGTGATTGATGGGCAACTCAGGGCCGCATCCAAACGCGTACCGGGTCACGTAGTTGGGGATGGCAAACACTCCGTCGAGGAGTTGGTTACCGCAATCAACGCCGACCCTCGACGAGGCAGTGGTCCCACTCATTCTTGGAC
>JBLHOB010000190.1:0-6297 GCA_047619425.1 Myxococcota bacterium | reverse complement strand
GCATCAACGACGTGGATTCGTACACCATCACCGGCGCGCCGCGCGTAGTGAACGGCAAGGTGATCATCGGCAACGGCGGCGCCGAAATGTCCGTGCGCGGTTATGTCACTGCTTACGATGCCGAGACCGGCGAGCAGGCGTGGCGCTTCTATACGGTCCCCGGCAACCCGGCAGACGGTTTCGAAGACGACACCCAGGCGTGGATCTCAAAGACCTGGTCAGGGCAGTGGTGGGCGAATGGTAAAGGCGGTGGAACCGCGTGGGATTCATTCGCCTTCGACCCCAAGTTGAATCTGCTCTACATCGGTGTTGGCAACGCGGCGAGTTGGAACCAGAAGGTTCGCAGCCCGGAAGGCGGAGACAATCTCTTCGTGTCTTCGATTGTCGCGGTGAACGCGGACACGGGCGAATACGTCTGGCACTACCAGACGACCCCGGGTGATCACTGGGACTACACCGCGACCCAACACATGATCCTGGCCGAAATTGAAATCGCGGGCGAGCTGCGCGAAGTACTCATGCAGGCTCCGAAGAACGGCTTCTTCTATGTCCTCGACCGCAAGACCGGTGAGCTATTGGCGGCGGATAAGTTCATGCCCGTAACTTGGGCGACTCACGTCGACATGGAGACCGGGCGCCCCGTCGAGGCCGAGGGCGTACGCGACACCGGTAAAGACCAAATGATCGTGCCGGGGCCCAGTGGCGCGCACAACTGGCATCCGATGACCTTCAGTCCCGATACGGGTTACGTCTATATTCCGGCGAAGGTATCGAGCGGTATCTATCGCGACGATTTCGTCACCCAGCGCCGCAAGATGATTTGGACCGTCAACTTCGATGTCGCAAGCATGGTGACGTTGCCGGATGAGTTGAGCACCGAAGAGCGTGCCGCCACAGGGTCGATGTTGGCGTCGGGCGTGTTGATTGCATGGGACCCGGTCAAGCAGGAAGAAGTTTGGCAGAAGCCGCGCGGCTTCTACTCGGGAAGTGGCTTGCTTTCGACCGCCGGCAATCTGCTCTTCCAGGGAGACTTGCACGGGAAGTTCAGCGCCTTTGCCGCCGACAGCGGAGAAGAAGTCTGGAGCTACCCGGCGCAGGGTGGGATCATGGCTGCGCCGATCACCTATGAGTTGGATGGCGAGCAGTACGTTGCGATTGCCCAGGGCTATGGTGGCGAGACGAGCCTTCCCTTTGGTGTGATTAGCGGCCCTCTCGGCATGGTGAACATCAGCCGTTTGCTGGTTTTCAAGCGCGGTGGCAAAGCGGTGCTTCCAGTCGTTGAGACCGACGAGCAGATGTTGCCGGAGCACGGCCTTGCGGCTGCGGCTCCGGAGCGCGTCGAACAGGGTCGAGGGTTGTTCAACAATTACTGCGTCGTCTGTCACGGTGGCAACGCCATCAGCGGCGGGTTGGTGCCCGACTTGCGATACAGCATTGGCGCAATGGCTCCGGCGTGGCAGTCGATCGTGATCGACGGCGGCCTCGTGGTAAACGGTATGCCTGGCTGGAAGGAATACATGACCCCGGACGAAGCAGACGCGATCAAGTCCTACGTAGTCTACGAATCAAGCCTCGGCCATCAGCGTGGCGAGCGCCGCGTGGTCAAGCGGAAGTAGGCGACTCGCTACTCAAGTGCCTCGCGTATCGTGGCAATGTGGCTGCCGTTTTGAATTTCGCTCGACAGTGTCCCGATCCACGCAATGATGTCGTCGCGGTAGACGGGCTTCAGCATCGTGGCGATCCGCTGGGCGCTCTTGAGTTGGGATGTGCGGTTTTCTTGCGGCGCATGTACTGCAGCGCGCTCGACCCAGCTAAGGGCCGTAGGTACGTCGAGTGTCGCGGCGTGAACTAGTGCGAGGTGCATCGATAATGCAGCTCGAGCTTGCGGGTCGCTGAGTTCTTTGTATTGCTGGTGCTTGCTCGCCAACTCGCTTGGTAATGGGTAATTAAAGGCAGTCAGCGCCTTTGCGCGTTCTTCGTCGAGTACCCTGGGCGCGATGGGCTCAATGAAATACTGGGCAAGCTCAGCAAAGGGCGTAATGGGCAACGCGCGAAAGCTCAGTCCGGATGGTGTGAGCGAGTTGCCGCGATAGCGCCGCAGTTCATGGTCACCGCTTGAGTAGCTCAGTTGCACGCCGTCGTCGGTGTAGATGATCGAGTCGTCCATCTTCGCAATGTCTTCGGGGCCGGTGAGCAAGAGCGAAATGACGCCGGGCACGGTCGGCAAGCCGAACATCGATTGTTGGTTCCAGCGGACAAATTCGATGTAGTCCTCGCTTGCGAAGGTCTTGGTGCGCTCGAGGAGCCAGCTCTTTGAAAACTTCGGCGGGGCGTCTTGCTTAAAACTCACGACCATGAAGTCGAGGCGCCCAACCATGACGACGAAGGTGTTGGGGAAGACTTTTGCCTGGGTCGCGATGATGCCGGTCAGCTCGTTGGGGGTCATTAGGTAAAGGGGCAGCCACTGCATGAAGACACCGCCGTCGCGCAGGATACGGTGGGCGCCTTGGCAAAATTCAACCGAATAAAGAGTGTGGATGCCTTCGTCGGTCGGAGGCGGGGGCTCCATGGAGACAACGTCGTAGTAGTCGTCGGGGGCGCGGTCGACGAAGTGGCGACCATCGTCGAGGTGAAACTTGACGCGTGGGTCCGTGCCAAGCCCATTGTTGGAGGTCTCGAAATGCTTGAGTGAGAGTTCGGTCATCTCCGCTGAGATGTCGACGATGTCCATTTCTTTGATCGGGTAGCGAAGCATTGCACCGAACGATTGCCCCGAGCCCAATGCGATGCCCAATACACGTTCAGGGGTGCCGGGCTTCGGGTAGTAGAGCGCGGGGATGTGCCCTTGAATGGCCTGGGTGCTGGCGGCGTTCGGGAAGGAGGCGGCGAGGATCTGATTGCCGGCTGCGATGACTCTTCGTCTTTCGTCCTCGCCCTTCATAACGAAAGCCGTAGCGAGGGGGCCTTCGACGACCTCTCCCAGTGCGAGCTTCTTGTCGAGAGAGCCCACACCATATTCGCGAATGGTCGTGCGCGTCACGTCTTGTTGCGCGAGTCCGATGGCGAGGATGGCTGCCACAGCGTGCAGTGCAAATGACGTCAAGCGGATTGGTGTCTTGGCTGCTTGGCCTTGTGCTTGATCCGCGTGTTCGGAAAGCAGCTTCCAGTTTGCACCGGCACCGACTGCGATCGAGATTAGAGAGAGAAAGAGCAGCCCATTTGTCAGGCCCAGGATCGGGATGAGGAGCACGCCGGCCGCGAAGCCGCCGCCGCTCGAACCCAACGTGTTCCAGAAGACGATGCTGCCAGAAGACGCGCGAAGGTTCTCGTGATGCGTCGTTGCCGCGATCATCAAAGAGGGAAGCACCATCCCGAGCAATGCCACGGGCAAGAAAATGACGAGGCCGACTTGGAACAGCGGCGCGAAGAAAATTTGATCGACAACCTGGGTGGAAAGAGACCACGAGGTTGTGGTCTCCAGTGCCTGACCAAACGTGATCTTGTACTCGGCCAGCCGCCACCAGTAGAGGGTTACAAAGACACTTACTGCGACCAGTGGTTGCACCGTTGCGACGATCCGAAGCGGATGAAGGCGGTCGGAATAACGGTGCAGCAACGGAGCTAACAACATACTGCCCGTTGCCAGGGCCGAGAGATAGACGGCGAGCAAGATCGCGGTGAAGTAGACGCTGCTCAGATTGAACAGGGAGAAGTAGCGAGCCCAAAGTACTTGATAGCCGATCGCGGCGAGGCCAGAAGCGAACCCCATGAGGGCATAGAACGTGGGAAGCCGCGACCCGGAAGCGCTCGTCGTAAGTGTAGCCGCAGGGGGAGGCGAGGCTCGAAAGGCGGTAAGCGCAATTGCTGCGATCGTGAGGTTGCCCAGCCCAGCGGCGATGCTGGTGCCGTTCATGCCGAGCGCGGGGATCGCGAAGTACGCGGTGGCTAACACTCCGGCAACCGCACCGAGGATATTGACTCCGTACAAGAAGCTCGTCATCGAGCCAATGCTCTGATCGCGTTGGACGAGGCCGTCGAGCAGCAGGGGAAGCGTGCCACCCATGAAGAACGTCGGCACGATGTACAGAAGGAAGATTAGACCGAAGCGCAAAGCGAAGAGCCCGACCGCGCTGGTTTCGAAGAGCGGATAGAGCCCCGCGTAGCTGCCCTCCACGAGTTGAAAGAGCATCGGGAACAGGAGGGCGAAGATGCCGATTGCCGCTTCAAACAATCCGTAAATGAACAGCGGCGAGTGGCGAGTGCTGCGCAGGTGACGCGCCACGACGAGGCTGCCGATGCCGAGGCCGAGAAAGAAGCTCGTAAGTACGGTGGCCATTGCAATCTGGCTTGCACCGACGATGAGTGCGGCCTTGCGAATCCAGACGAGTTGATACCCGAGGCCCAACGCACCGGATGCAAAGAACAACGTGGTCGCAAGTCCAACCGAGGCGCGGGATGTCAGGTTCACCGATGAGCTTCCGTCTGCATGATTGCGCGAATTGTACATGGCCGTGGCGTGGAGGCGCGAAAGGATCTATTGGATTTTCGCTGTTTTTACGAAGACTTGTCGCTGAGGTCTCGTTCAGGCCGCGTTCGCGATACGGCAGCCGCTGCGTAGGATTGGGCTGTTTCGAAACTCGGTTGGACGCGCTACTCCATCGGCTATGCAAAAACAAAGCGTATGGGTACTTTGGGTTGGGTCAGTTGTCGCAATGTTGCTGGGCAGCGGTTGGATCGGCACTGCGGGGCAGTGGACGTTCGGTCTGCTCGTCGTCGCCCACGCGGTTGAGTTCGTTGTCTACCGCTCGCTATTCGAGCGCGCCGAAGGTTCGATGGGCCATCACTTCGTGCAGACGATGATCTACGGCCTGTTTCACTGGACGCCGATTAAAGAGAAGCTCGAAGCCGAAGAGGGCTGAGATTCGATGGCTGAGGTTCTCAGCCATCGCCGAGCGTCCGCGGCGAGCGTTTTCCGCCAGTCGTTGAACCTCGCGATACCGAAGAGTTCACGTACCCCTGAATCTTCCGTCCGCCGTGTCCATCGCTAGGGCCACCTCGCGCTTGATCCCCCGTGAGTCGGCAAAGCGCGATACCCGCCACCGCGAGCACGCGCCTCTCGGCACCCGGACCTAACGCGAAGAATCACGCGTCGCGGCTAGCTGGAATCGCACCGCGGTCCGACGAAGTACCGCCGACATCGACACCGTTGATGGGGCGCTGTGTCCCTATTTGCAGAGAAGTTGCCGGTCGAGACCAGTAGTGGGCTTGAGATACGAAGCACTCGCGCGTGTCCAGCTGCGGTAGCCACTTGTGATAATCTGGCACGCGTCCCGAAACTAGGTGTCGAATCGTGGATCGAAAGCAAATATGAGCTGGGGTTTGGAGCAACTGCTCTTTGTCTTGGCTGCGCTGGTCGCAGTGGCGGCGACGACGATGGCTTTGCGTCGATCGGTAGGGACTGCCGTGCCGCTGATCCTGGGGGTGATGGTTCCGTGTCTGTTGCTTGCGGCGTTTTGGTTGCCCGAACCCGCACCCGTTCCCGAACAGGTGACCCCACAAAAGACCGTCGACCAGGGGTACGTCTCTTCGCAAACGTGCCGCGCCTGTCATCCCGGCCAGTACGCGAGCTGGTACAAGAGCTATCACCGCACGATGACCCAAGTTGCAAGCCCGGAGACCATCGCCGCTCCTCAAGAGTCCGTATCTCTGCACGGCGGGTACCGCCGTTTTGACGTGCGCTTTGAAGACGGTGCCATGTTTGCCGACGATGTCTCACCTTGGGATGCCTACTGGGCCTTCACGAAAAACGGCCCGCAATTGCCTGAAGACTTCCCGCGCATACAGGGGGAAGTCGTCATGACAACCGGCTCACATCACATGCAGCTGTATTGGGTACCCGCGGAAAACGGTGGGCTGACCCAACTCACCTGGGCATGGATGATTCGCGATCAACGCTGGGTGCCGGGCGAAGCCGTTTACCTTCAGCCGCCCAATGGGCCAGCGGGTTTGAGCGGTACCTGGGAGCGCAACTGCATTAAGTGTCACAGCACCGGAGGGCAACCTCGCCTTGCCCTTGGTGGCGAGCCGCCACTGCCGCCCGATGCCCGGGTCGGCGAGTTGGGAATTGCGTGTGAGGCGTGTCACGGACCCGGTGCAGAACACATCGCTGTAAACCGAAACGTCGCGCGACGCTATTCGCTTCACCTCGGCGATGACCCCGACCCGACGATCATCAACCCTAAGAAGCTCGAGCCTGACGTCGCGGCCGAGGCGTGCGCGAACTGCCACAGCGGTCGC
>JBLHOB010000189.1:0-6302 GCA_047619425.1 Myxococcota bacterium | reverse complement strand
GCGCTCGTACAATCGTCCGTAACGCGTCACGTCTTCAGATGTCTTCACGCGCACGATCGTTCGAGGTGCGCCTATCTGCTTGGCGAGTAGCGATGCTACGAGGTTGGCTTCATCGGAAGAGCTCGCCGCAACGAACAAGTCACACCGACCCACCTGAGCCGCTTCAAGAGTCGGCACCTGACTCGCGTTGCCCAACACAAACCCAACGTCGAGCTGCTCCTCGACAAGCTGTGCAATCTTGGGATCGTTGTCGATTAATGTGACAGTGTGGCCATCTGCAGAGAGACCTCGGGCCAAAAAACGCCCAACCTCACCGGCGCCCATCACTACAAATCGTTTTGGACTCATCCCGTCCTCTTCATTCTGCGACTTCAACACTCTCGACTGCTCAAGCGAATGAGTAGATCGACCTGGCTCCTCGACAACGGGACCACGCCCCACAAACCAGTGTCATTCTAGCCATTCTTCTCAGTTGCGCCGAGAATAAGCCCCATCAGCAGCTCACTTTTCGTTGCTGCTTCCAAACACTTTTACGAGGAGTGCTGGCGCGAGCACGATGTCGGCGAGAAACGCGAACACAATGGTAAGCGACGTGAGCAAGCCAAAGTAGAACAAGTTAGTGAGGTAGGCCTGCGTGTAAATCGCGAAGCCAAGTGCCAGGACGATGCTCGTGAAGAGCATTGCCTGCCCTGTTGTCTCCAGGGTTTTGCGTACGGCGATTTCGACATCTGCCTCTCGATCGTAATAGCGTCGAAAGTTATGGAAGAAGTGAATGGTGTCGTCGACGGCGAGACCGATTGCCACGCTTCCCACCAGCAGCGTAAATGCGTCGAGTGGAACGTCGAACCAGCCCATGATGCCGAGCGTCAGCAATACCGGTGCTAAGTTTGGAATCATGGCGACCAACCCGACGCGCACGTTGCCGATCAGCAGAATCATAAGGGGCGCGATAATGGCGAGAGCCATCGCATAGCTGCGAACCATGGTGCCGAGCACGGCCGTCATGGTGGCACCAATCACGTGCACGATGCCCGAGACTTGAATGGTCACGTCCGGGCCAAAAACCCGCTCCGCTTCTTCGAAGGCAATCCGGATAAACGGTGGAAACGCGACGGAGTCTTCCATGGGCACGCGCACTGAGATGCGGCCCCTTTGAAAGGTCGAGTCGACCAGGTCTTCGACGTCATCGCTCCCGGCATTCTCGAAGAGCAAGAGTTCTTGTGAGATGAGGTTGCGATTGTCGGGGATGGCGTAGAAGTCGGCCTGATTCTCATTGAGAGCCCGATGGGTTTCCTTCAATACGTCGGTAAGCGAAAACACCTTGCCCGCCTTCACTTGATTGACGTCAATGTCGTAGACGAATTCGTGAAGCCGATCGACCTTCTCAAGAAACACCGGATCTTGAAAACCATTCACCTCGCCGGTGTCGAGCATCAGCTCAATCTGCCCCATGCCTCCCATGTTGGCGTCCATCACCTCCATTCCCCTGCGAACCATGTCACCTTCCGGGAACCAATCAAAGGGACTGTGAGCCACGCGAAGCATGGTGCTGCCGTAAAGCGCAACTGCCATGAGGACGGCTGTGACTGCAATGATCGGCGTGCTGTGACGCGTAGCGAAGACGCCTGCGTCGACCAACATCGTCTGGGTAAACAAGAGCGGCTTGGCTTCTTCTTGTGCGTTGCGATGCCCCGGCGAGATGGCGACGAGTGCGGGCAACATTGTGAGCGAAAAGAAGAGTGCGACCATCACCCCGATCGGTGCGAAGATGCCGAAGTGAGAGATTGGTAGAAGTTCCGCTGCACCGAAGGAAAGCAACCCACCCGCGGTTGTGAGACTTGTCATGATAACGGCGAGCCCCGAGTGCCCCAACGCGTGGGCGATCCCGTCTTCCTTTGAAAGCCCTTGGCGACGCGCTTGATAGTAGATCGTCATAATGTGCACCGAGCCGCCAACACCAACCGCAAGTAAAAACGTCGGAATGATCTGGGTGGGTGACGTCATTGGCGTGCCTGTGGCCGCCATAATTGCAATGGTGGTGATCACCGCGCAGATCACCGTGACGAGTGGTACAACGACCGCCCCAATGCGGCGGAACAACGTCGCCAGGCTCACAACAATGATGAGCAGCGCGAGCCCGGTAAAGCGCGCCATGTCCTGCTGCATCATTGACGCAAACTGACCGGTAAGCACCGGTGTGCCTGCTACGTCTATTTTCAGCTCGTCGCTTCGGTATTCATCTAACAATGCCAACACCGTATTAACGACTTCGAGTTCTTCGTCACCAGTCAAATAGACGACAGACTCTTCTCCGCTTATCGGATCCAAAGCGGAGTCGTCGCCGTCGGAAAACCCGGCGAGTGCGTCGCCTTCTCCACCGAGCTGTGAATAGACTTCAAGCTCAACCATGATCGAGGTCAGCTTCCCGTCGCCGGAGATCAGGTTATTCTGGTAGAGGGGGTTCGCGCGAGCCTGGGCTTCGATTGCGCGAAGGGCTACATCGTCTTCAGGCCAGTCCTCCATCAACTCGCCTACCACCAGCTCGTCGCCGACCCCCCTAGTGGCCCGAGCGTTTACAAGGCTCGTCACCTCGACGACCAGAGGCACTTCGTTCTCGAGACGCTCGTGTAACTCGCGCACGATTTCGAGAAAGGCGCGATCGAAGATCGGCGTCTTGGGTTCGAGCGCGATCAAGATAAATGTGTCTCGACCGTATTGCTCGCGAAACTCGTCATAGAGAACGCGCACCGGATCGTCTTGATGGAAGAAGCCTTCGAGAGAAGCATCGATATAGAAGTGTTTGAGCTGAGTCCCGGTGCCTACTGTTATCGCGAGCGCCAGGGCGAGGATCCACCAAGCTCTGCGGTAGACAAAGTGGCCCCAGTTTTCGAGGAGAGTTTCAATTCGGGCATGCATGTGATTGATAAACTTTCGGGTGCTTAGGGGCGCGGTTCCGGGCGGCCAGCGCGTTTGCGCGCGGCATCGCCAGCCGAGAACGCTCGCAGTGGCGGCACAGTGTGTCAACCGTACGGAGGGGCAAGCTTACCAATGCGAGCAGCCTCTCCGTGTGCACGCCGCAAATGATCAGAGCAAGTCGAAGCCGGCCTACCGGCGGCCAAAGCCTCTAGTCAATGCGCCTCGCTTGCAAGCGCTGAAGAACCTCTGCGTGTCCCTGCTCCGTAATCGGGTACCAGTAGAGGGGCAGGATCGAGAGCAGCGATGAGGCGGCCTGTTGATACGAAAGCCCTCCCACACGTCGCGCAGCTGGGCACGCTCATTGGGGATCTCAACGCGTTCTCGTGTTCCGACGCCGGCAACCATCATCAGCGGCACGCTCACAGCGGCAAAGATGGCCGCTGCGATGAAGTACCCCCGCCCTTGATCGTCTGGAGCAACTCCCCCCGCAATCACCGGTACCAACACCCCCGGAAGCAAGATCCCGATCAGTGAGCCGACGCGACCAAACGACACAAGCCGCGTGCGTTCCTCCGTGTCGTCAGTCATCACCGACGAGAGCGCCCAAAGAGGGATATCGCTCAGGGTATAAAGGATGCTCCATGTGAAATAAACAACGTACGCATAGATGAGCGTCTCTGTTGAACCGAGACCGGGGTTGTAAAACATCGCCGCAGTCGCCACCGCGATCGGGAGGGGCACAACAACGAGCCATGGTCGGAAGCGCCCCCATTTCGTTCGCGTCCGGTCGGCAATCACGCCCATGACCGGATCGTTGAAACCGTCAAACACCCGGGCAACGAATAACATCGTTCCGACAGCCGCCGGAAGCAGTCCGAGGATCTCAACAAATGCGAAGAGCGCAAAGTTCAGCTGCAACGAGTAAATCAAGTTCTGGCCAACTAGGCCCACCGCCCAACTTGCCTTTTCGCTTGGGCGCATGCTGGCGTCCGAAGTCAAAGCTTTCTCGTCGGTTCTTGGGCGGCAGTGAGGGGAAGCATGCAGCTGTCATTCTAGCTTCGTTGCGGAAAGACTCTCTACTACTTTCCCATCGCGATGGCGTCCCGCCGCCTACGATCGATCGGTTCTTGTGTCCAGACCATAGGCACCCGCACCACGGACGGCGAAATGGATAAGCCCACCCAAGAGCGCAACGTTTTTGAACAGCGGGCCGATGTGGGTTGGGTCACCAACGTGAGTCGTCACAGTAATCGGCACAAGAGTCGCGAACAGCCCCAGTGCGACCAGTCGAACTTTGAAACCCAGCGCGAGCCCAACACCACCGACGACAAGCGCGACGCCGCTAAACATCATCAACAACTCGGGCGGACCGAGGATGCTTGCCAGATAACCAAGTGGCGCAGCATCGAGCCTGGCCAACATGACATCACGCTGTCCAAAATGGCCAAGGCCTGCGACGATAAAGATGAGACTGAATAGAACTCTAAAGATCAGATCCGACCGCGCCTGACTTTGCTCGGAATCAAACACCCCAGCTCTCCTCGGCAGCCCCGCCTGTACGTGAGTCTGCGTATTTAGCTATTCAAGCGGAGTCTACACAGTTGTCGCGCTGCCGTTTCAAAATTACAAAAATCCGCAAGCGAAAAAGAAACGGGCAACCAATACGCACATCGGTGTGACACCACCCGCAGTGGATCAGACATTGAATCGAGTTGCCGGTCGCCGTACCAATCAGTTTTTGTAGTTGAGAGGCTCACAACTCATGCCGATTCTACTAGTATTCGGCGCCCAGTTCCTCCCTCCTTGCTAGAGCCACCTTCACCCCATCCATGCGCACAAGCCTGCCCCACATCAAAGCCCTCGATGGCCTTCGCGGCGTTGCCGTCGTGATGATCCTGCTCTTCCACGCCGGTCATCTGCGCGGCGGTTGGCTTGGTGTTGACCTCTTCTTTGTGCTGTCCGGCTTTCTCATAACGTCGCTGCTGCTTTCGGAATGGGATACAACGGGCGGCGTTTCACTGCGTGCATTTTGGTGGCGACGCGGCAGGCGTCTACTGCCTGCTCTCTACGCGTTGCTAATCGGCGTATGCGCTTGGGCGGCTGTCTTCGCCGGCAGAGCCGATATAGACCGTATTCGCGAAGAAGGCATCGCAACGCTTTTCTACGTCGCCAACTGGCACGCGATCTACGCCGGACACGACTATTGGGAAATCTTCAGGGCGCCCTCCCCCCTCGATCACACGTGGAGCCTCGCCATCGAAGAGCAGTTCTATCTCTTCTGGCCGCCCATCGTAATCATTGTGCTGCGCGAATTCCGCGGTTCGCACCGAGCGTTGTGGCGCACGGCGGTTGCAATGGCAGTCGCGTCGGCGGGCTGGATGCTCTTCTTGTTCGATCCTGCGGAAGGTACTGCGCGGGTCTACTTCGGTGCAGACACACGTGCCGCGGCAACACTCCTTGGCGCCGCCGTAGCAGCGAGCCAGTCAATGCGGTTGCGTAGTTGGCCCGGCAAAAATTACACGTTTGGCGATGCCATCGCTGGCGCCGGGTTTGCCGTGCTTCTCGCCGGTGCCATACTCCTCGATGGCCACAATCCAATCGTCTACCGGGGCGGACTCTTTGCGCTGACAATCGCATCGTGCGGGATCATCGTCGGCCTACTCCTCGCGCCGAACGGCATCATGTCGCGCACTCTTTCCGCGCCCCCGATCCGAGCGATCGGTACCATCAGCTACGGCCTCTACCTTTGGCATTGGCCCATCTTCATCACCATGACCCCCGAACGTATGGGCGTCGAAGGTCTCGCGCTCACAGTCGAACGACTGCTCGTCACGTTCGCATTCGCATCTATTTCTTTTTACGGACTCGAAAAACCAATTCGCCGCGGTGGCTTCGCGGGACCAAGGCTTTGGACCACCGCCACGGTGTCAGTCTGCACGATGTTGTTCTTGGGTTGGGTGGTTGTACCGGGCGGGGGTGCGAGCCGTTTAATAAAATCAAAGGCCGTTGCCTCCGCGACTGAGGACCACAACAGTGTCGATGTCCTGCTCATCGGTGACTCGATCCCCTATATCCTGGGCCCCGAGTTTGTAAAAGCGGCAGAGCAGCACAACATCAAGTCGAAGGTGATGGGTATCGAAGCGTGTGGCGCACTCCGCACGACTGGCTTGCGCTATCTATCCGGCCATACATTTGACCTGATCCCATGCCTCTCGCATCGTAGAAACTGGATCGCGACGACCCGGGCCTTCAAGCCGCCGAGTGTCATCATCTTCGAAGGGTGGTCTGGCGAGGGCAGCAAGAAGCTCGGCGGCAAATGGAGTTCGCCCTGTTCTTCGCACTACGACTCCGCTTATACGCGCGATCTTACTGACCTGGTCGACAAG
>JBLHOB010000188.1:0-6312 GCA_047619425.1 Myxococcota bacterium | reverse complement strand
TGCCCCGCTCAAGTGCATGGCGCACTGTATCGGGATCTTTGAGTCCCGCAGAACCGAGCGAGATGTCGGAGATCTCTAGTCCCGTACGCCCCAGTCTGCGGTAGCGCTCAACCCGACTGGGCTTCGGTGCAGCGGCGGCCGCCGCGAGCGGCAACGTACTTGCACCCACCGTCGCTGCGGCAGAATTGCGAAGGAATGTACGTCGATCCATGATGGCCTCCCAAGCGCCCAGTCTACCGCGAATTTCTTCGCGGTAGGACGAATTGCGCCCTATGCGCAAGGCTCTTCGGCAATGTTGAGCCTGCGAAATATTGAAAAGAGTTTCGGTGATGTCATCGCCGTGGCCAAGGTCAATATCGAGGTGCCCGCTGGCAAGAGCCTCGCCCTCATCCGTGCGGGCGGTTCGGGCAAATCGGCACTCTTGAGATGGATGCTCGGGCTCGAACGCCCGGACCGCGGCGAAATCCACTTCGACGGGCAATCCCGAAGCGACGCAACCGTGGAAAGGTGCGACAACAGGTTGGCTATGTGATCCAAGCAGGCGGCCTCTTCCCCCACCTCGATTCAAGCTTTCAAAGCGAAAGCGATGCAGCGGCCGAGTTCTTGGGTGCAGCGAACACCGAGGCCGAGCAAACGCGGGCCTCCCGGGCGGTCGCAACAAGGTTGGATCAAGACCCGTGTGCCGCTGCAAAGTCGTCTCGCATCTGGTTCACTAGACCCGTGACCCACACAGCTGCCAGCCCCGCAAAGCCCGCTTCAATGCGAAGCCGCATCTCGGCGTTCGACTGGAGTGCGATCCAGGAGGCCCTCGATCGGGACGGCTACGCCCGCCTCCCCTGCCTGCTCAATGCGAGCGAATGTGAAGGACTGCGCGAGCTTTATTCCAGGCGCGAGCGATTTCGAAGCTTCATCGATATGGGCGCCAAACGTTATGGCGAGGGGAGCTACCGCTACTTCACCTACCCGCTGCCCGCGCTGGTGCGCTCCCTTCGCAGCCAGCTCTACGCAAAGCTGGCCCCCGTCGCGAACGACTGGTCCGAAAGCCTCACAGATACCCGCCCCTACCCTATGAGCCTCAAGACATTTATCGAGGAATGCCACGGAGCGGGTCAGCTGCGCCCCACCCCTTTGTTGCTTCACTACGAAACGGGCGGCTTCAACTGCATGCACCAGGACGTTTACGGGAGGATCGCGTTTCCACTGCAAGTAGCGTGTTTGTTGTCACCTTCGCGACTGGACCCGACCAGCACGTTTATGGGCGGTGAGTTTTTGCTGAGCGAGCAGCGGCCACGACAACAATCGCGTGTCACGGCACTTACCTTGAGCGAGGGAGAGGGCTTGATCTTCGCCAATCAATTTCGTCCAGCGACCGGGAACCGGGGTGTGTATCGCGCCGTAGTCAAGCATGGGATCAGCCCCGTCGAGGCAGGGGAGCGATATACCCTCGGCGTTATTTTTCACGACGCCGAATAACGACAACCCAAAAAAAACAACATCGAGCGCGCCTTCGACATCATCAACACCGACGCGATGTGTATGATCTCGCGCTGAGCGCATCACCAACTGAAACCGGAGAGAAGATTCATGAGCGAGATCAGCCCTCGATCGACCTACGAGAAGAAGCAAATCGTCATCAACGGCAAAGTCATGTCGTACATCGACGTCGGCAAGGGCGACCCGATTGTTTTTCTTCACGGCAACCCGACCTCATCGTTTCTGTGGCGCAACATCATGCCCTACGCCGAGGGCCTTGGACGCTGCATTGCGCCGGACCTGATCGGCATGGGGGACTCGGAAAAGCTCGATGACTCGGGCCCGGATCGATACACCTTCACAGAGCACCGCGAATACCTCGACGCGATTCTCGAAGCGCTCGGCGTCGAAGAGAACGTCACCCTCGTCATTCACGACTGGGGCTCGGCGTTGGGCTTTGACTGGGCGAATCGCAATCGCGATGCGGTGCGTGGCATTTGTTATATGGAAGCCATTGTCCGCCCACTCACGTGGGACGAATGGCCCGAGGGCGCCCGCGGGATTTTTCAAGGTTTTCGCTCTGACGTCGGCGAGAGCATGGTGCTCGACAAAAATGTCTTCGTCGAAAACGTGCTTCCCGCCTCAATTATTCGAGAACTCGACCCGGCCGAGATGGACGCCTACCGAGCGCCCTTTGCCAACGCGGGCGAGGACCGTCGCCCTACCCTTACGTGGCCCCGGCAGATCCCGATCGACGACGAGCCGATCGAAACAAAAGAAATCGCCGAGGACTACGCCCGATGGATGGCCAGCAATGATGTGCCCAAGCTCTTTGTGAACGCCGAGCCCGGCTCCATCTTGATCGGCCCACAGCGTGAGTTCTGTCGCAGCTGGCCCAATCAAACCGAGGTCACCGTGCCCGGGTTGCACTTCATTCAGGAGGACTCGCCCCACGAGATCGGCGCGGCACTCAAGCAGTTTATTGAAGGACTGTAGATGATTCGCAAACTACGGCGTTCGATCGCTGTGCAGCTCGTTTTCTCCACGCTCGTTGCCGTGCTCGTTTCGGGTGTGTCCGCGGCGAGCGATGATGCGGCTTCGCAACACGACCACGCCTCGCTCTACGCATCACTCTACGCAGAGCTGCTTGAGCAGTTTACAAGCGAAACCTCAGCAACCGTGCAGACCCGTGTCGACTACAAGGGACTCGGCGCTGATCCGCGTTGGAAGCAACTCCTCAAGCACGTCGAGAAGGTGAACCCGAAATCGCTTAACACCCAGCATGAGAAGATCGCCTTCTGGTCCAATGCTTATAACATCTTCGCGATCGATCTCGTCATCTCCGCCTATCCAGTCGAGAGCATCAAAGACATCGGGTCTTTTTTTACGCCCGTCTGGGATCACGAAGCGGGACGTGTTGCAGGCCGCACCTATAACCTCGACGAGATCGAGCACGAAATTCTGCGACCGCTGAAAGAACCCCGGGTACACGGCGCCATTGTGTGTGCGTCGATTTCATGTCCGCCACTCGCCAGGACTCCCTTCACTCCCGACGGACTCGAACAGGAACTCAACGCGATCGTTACGCGCTGGCTTTCGAGTCCAACAAAAGGCCTGCGCATCGATCGTCAAAGCAAGACCGTCACAATCTCGAAGATCTTCGACTGGTTCGAGTCGGACTTTGATGCCGCAGGAGGCCCACTCGCCTTTGCCTCGCCCCACCTTCCGGACGCCGATGCCCAGTGGATTCGCGCGCATCGAGACGAACTCGAAATTGAGCACTTCGACTACGACTGGGGCCTGAACAACTAGCGCCCCGCACGAGCCGTGTATGCAGTGATTCCCATGCAGGTGTCGCCTTCACGCTGCGGGGAATCGGCCTGAAACGGCCCCTATGGCCTCGCAAGTTCGGCACACCTCTTGCGATACACCACAGCATGGAAAACTACTACGAAGATCGTGTTCTCGTGAGTCGCAGCCCGAGCCCTGGTATCGCAGCCGTGCTGTCGGTCCTGATCCCCGGCCTCGGGCAGGTTTACAACGGCAATCTGGTCACCGGAGCCCTGTGGTTTTTGGCGACGAGCTTCGGGTACTGGGCGATTTTGGTGCCGGGTTTCTTCCTCCACGCCGCTTCCGTGTGGTGCGCATACCGAGGCGCGCGGCGCTTTCGCTACTACTAGGAGCGTCACCGGGCGCACGGGGTTCGCACTGCGTCCGGGGCGGGCCTCCACTCCGGTTGACGACCTGAAAAGGTCACCTTGACCGACACTCCTCTCTCCAGTTCAATCTGCGGCACCCATGCCTATTGCGCATGCCGTAGGAGAGAGACGCAGTGTCGGAACAAACGCCCCATCAAAGCCCGGACAAGCAAGCTTCGAACGCAGATGCCAAACCCTTTGATGCCTACTGGCGCTCGAACCTGCGCCTCATGGCGGGCCTGCTCGTCGTCTGGTTCGCAGTCCCCTTCGGCCTCGGCATCGTCTTCGTCGAACCGCTGAACGAGATCCATCTCGGCGGCTTCCCGCTTGGCTTCTGGTTTGCGCAGCAGGGTTCGATCTACGTCTTCTTCTTCCTGGTACTCGCCTACGCGATCATGATGCGCAGGCTCGACCGCGAACATGGCGCGGGCTGAGCCAAGACATTGAGCATCCTACACTGGACATACATTACGGTCGGGCTGAGCTTCGCCCTTTATATCGGCGTCGCAATTTGGAGCCGGGCTACTAGCACGTCGAGCTTTTACGTTGCGGGCCGCGGCGTGCATCCCATCGCCAACGGTATGGCGACCGCAGCCGACTGGATGAGCGCCGCATCGTTTATTTCGATGTCGGGTTTGATCTCCTTCATGGGGTATCAGGGCGGCATCTACCTGATGGGCTGGACGGGCGGCTATGTCCTGCTCGCCTTGATGCTCGCACCCTACCTTCGCAAGTTCGGGCGCTTCACCGTCCCCGAATTTGTTGGGGATCGCTATGACTCGCAGTTGGCGCGAGTCGTCGCAGTGTTCTGCGCGATCTTCGTTTCATTCACGTACGTCGCGGGACAAATGCGCGGCGTCGGAGTCGTGTTCTCGCGTTTTCTCGAAGTCCCAGTCGATACCGGCGTCATGATTGGCGTGGGCCTTGTCTTTGTGTACGCCGTGCTCGGAGGCATGCGCGGCATTACCTATACCCAGGTCGCGCAATACACCGTGCTCATCGTTGCCTTCATGATCCCGGCCGTCGCGATCTCGCACAAACTCACGGGCGTCTGGATCCCGCAGATTGGCTTTGGTGCTTCGCTTGTCGAGGGACCGAACGCCGGCAAGTTCCTCCTCGAGACTCTCGACGCTGTACAGCGCGATCTCGGTTTTCCCGAGTACACCGCTGCGTGGGTGGGTGGGAAGAAGTCGATGGTCGATGTCTTTGCGATCACCCTCGCCCTCATGGTCGGTACCGCCGGCCTGCCCCACGTAATCGTGCGGTTCTACACCGTGAAGAACGCTGCAGCGGCGCGCTGGAGTGCGGTCTGGGCCCTGCTCTTTATTGGAATTCTCTATTCAACAGCGCCCGCGGTTGCGTCGTTCGCGCGGATGAACTTGATCCAGACTGTCGAAGGACGCGAATACACCGAAGTGCCGCAATGGTTCAGCAGCTGGGAGCAAACCGGCCTGATCACCTTCGACGACAAGAATGGCGACGGCAAGATTGCCTTTCACGGTGATCCGGAGGTGAACGAACTCCGGGTCGATCCCGACATCATCGTGCTGGCGAACCCCGAGATTGCAGAACTCCCGAATTGGGTCATCGCGCTTGTTGCGGCCGGCGGCCTCGCAGCCGCACTCTCAACCGCAGCCGGGCTCTTGCTCGTGATCTCGTCCTCGATCTCCCACGACTTGTTGAAGTCTTTCTTGTGGAAGGACTTAAGCGAGAAGCAAGAGCTGATGGCAGCTCGTATCGCGGCGGCCTTCGCAGTTGTCGTCGCGGGTTACTTTGGCATCCATCCGCCCGGCTATGTAGCCCAAGTTGTCGCCTTCGCCTTCGGCCTCGCCGCGGCGAGCTTCTTCCCGGTGCTGGTGCTCGGGATCTTCGACAAACGCACAAACCGGGACGGGGCCGTTGCGGGCATGCTCGTTGGCATCATCTCTACAGCGTCCTACATCAGCTACTTCAAGTTCATTGCCCCCGAAGCTGGGCAGGAGCAGTGGATTTTGGGGATCAGTCCCGAAGGCATTGGATCCCTCGGCATGTTGCTGAACTTTATCGTCACGATCATCGTCAGTCGCATGACCGCGCCGCCGAGCGAGGATGTCATGCGCATGGTCGATGAAATGCGATTGCCCCGGGAAGCACCGGCTACCGATTCATAAAGCGAGGAAGCAAGATGAACCTGCTCGGACAACCCGCCCACGTCGGACGCTTCTGCGGCTCGAACACCTATGAGGTCACGCCCGACGTCATCGCTTTCTACGAAGACGCTCTCGATGACCACCATCCCCTTCATTCGGAATTTGCACCTCCGCTGCTTCATCACTCCGAGTGTTACACCTCGGTGGGCGAGTGGTACTTGAAGAATTTGTTTGGGAACCTTCACGCCCAACAGGACTGGGAGATGTTCCATCCCATCGCAGTGGGGAGCCGCATCAAAACGGTTTCTACGATTATCGAACGCTTTCACAAGCGCGGGCGCGACTACGTCGTAAACGAAACCGACATCTTTGACGCGGCGCAGGGACGGCTGCTCGTGCGGGGCCGAACCTTTCAGTCCTTCCTACCCGAGAAAGACAACGCCGAGGACGACGGCTTCGTAGTCGATACAAGCACCGCCGCGGGCAAAGCCAAGGACGCACCGGCAAGAGCG
>JBLHOB010000187.1:0-6312 GCA_047619425.1 Myxococcota bacterium | reverse complement strand
AAAACAGCAGCGGCTTTTCACGGTCGGTCGCGAGCTGGGCGCCCCGCCTCACGTGCTCGATCGCCTCCTCGACCATGCTCGGAGAATCCTGGTGGCACAGATACAAACACCAGCCGTAGTAGGCGTGGTACTCACCGTCATCCGAATTCTTCTCAAGAGCGAGACCAAACTGAAGTAGCGCCTCCTCGTAACCGCGCTTCGCGATGAGCGCGATGCCCTTCTGGAACGAGGTCTCCGCGGCAAGCGCCCGACGAGAGGCCTCACCCTCCAGTGCGCGGCGCTCACCCATTTGCAGCTCCAACAAATACTGCTGCCGCGTCCGCTTATCGTGCAACACGTCGTAGGTGTCCATCACTCGTGTATAGACTTCGGCGGCGATCTCCCGCACGCCGTGACTCGCGGTTTGAAACCGATCGGGATGCACTCGACGAGCGAGCGTCGCATGGGCTTCGTCGAGCACCGGATCGCTGCACGTCTGCGCGATGCCAAACATCTCGAAGTGATTCTTGTCCTGCAGACTTTGCACGAGCTCTGTCAACTCGGCGCGCAGCATCGTCTCGTCGCGCTTGCGTTCATTCTCTTGGCTCGCCTTATGCGCCGCGGGGGCGTTGCGCGTGGACGTCTTGCGCGGCTCAGCTCCCTCGCTGCGGTGCAGCTTAAGCATGCCGGTGGCCAGCAGACCAAACAAAGCACGTCTCACGCTCTCCGAGTCGCCGACGTAGTTTTCAACGCAATGGGTCCCGTCGACTTGTGAGAGGAGTTGCGCTTCGTCGGCGTTGAAGTCGATCTCTTGAAAACGGTAGAAGGGGCTCGCGGCCTGAGACAAGTGACGGTCGCGCCGGGCAACCAGATAGGAGTCGATTGCCGCAAGCGGATAGCGGCCGCGTACGCCCTTGAGAATGACGTTTGCAGGGCTCGCATTCAGCGCCAACGCGTTTGCGCGTTTGATCTTCCCGCGCAGTTCGAACTTAAACTTGCCCTTTTCCCACTCGAAAATCTCGAAGAGTTTCTCACGCGCCTGATCGCACAACGCGCGAGCAATCGTCGCCTCGTCGACGAGTTCCATAGCGATGAGAATCTCGCCTTGAAGCCCTTCACCGCGTTGGCTTCGCTCGAACGACTCGCTCTGCTCCTCTTCGGTCAGCATGCCACCGCGTATCAGCATCTTGCCAAGACACTCGTGAATGAGGTTGCTCTTGATTGCGATCGGCACGCCTTCGCGCAACTCGATCGCCTTGCGCTTGCGACCGTTTGCAACCATCAACACACCCGATGCTCGCAAGCCGTGCAACTGATGCAGAAGCCGGGGAAAAGGAAGCTCGGCGAACGTGCCCGCCATCGTTTTTTGACCGAGCGGTGCGGCCGCAGCATTGACTTCTTTATCTGCTGCCGTTGAAACAAGCGCGCGCGTTGTGGGCGCGCCTGACTTGACGAGTTGGGAGGCGCGCAAAACGAGATCGTCTAGTGCTACGGGTTTCGCGATCAGCAATTCGACCCCAAGCGAATCGGCACGCTCTTGATAGTGCGGTGAGATCCGCGAGTCACAGAGCAAGATGACGGGACACACGCTCGACTGCGAAGTGTCTGCGTTGCGGGTATTGCCGATGACCTCGAAACCGTCTTGCTTCGAGAGCGAAATATCGAGGATCACCAGATCCGGGCGAGCCTCGATCCACAACTTCTGGGCCTGGAGTCCGTCGCCCGCCAGCATCACGCGATAGCCCTGACCCTCGAGTGCTTTCTCAAAGATTCTTGCCAGATCGCGATTGTCGAGGGCGCACAGAACTGTCCGCAGGGACATGCATTACTCCTCGGGAGCCCGGCCGCGTGCAATCTCGGCTGAATTAGCCGCTATTTCGCAGTACGAACGAAGTTCACCGTAGGCGTTTAGCCCCTTGATCGGCATCTCGCGCGGTTAGAATGTGACCCTTGTCACGAAACTGGCAAAGCGAGACCCGCAAGCGCCTCGGTGTACGGCGCGGTGATGGCGCCGCGCTCGGTCACGATGGCGGTGACGAGGTCAGCCGGAGTGATGTCGAACGCCGGGTGAAGCACCGGCACGCCATCGGGAACCAACGCGAGCCCCCCGAGCTCGGCAACCTCGGCACGACCGCGTTCTTCAATCGGAATCGCCGCGCCATTTGCCGTCGCGAGATCAATCGTGCTGAGCGGGGCCGCGACGTAAAAGGGAATCTCGTGCGCTGCGGCGAGCACTGCCAAACCATAGGTTCCAATCTTGTTTGCAACGTCACCGTTGGCCGCGATGCGATCGGCACCGACCACGATCAAGTCGATCGCTCCAGTCGCCATAAGATGCGCAGACATGCTGTCGGTGATCACCGTAACGGGAATGCCATCGCGCTGTAGCTCCCAGGCAGTGAGTCTTGCGCCCTGGAGATAGGGACGCGTCTCGTCGGCGAGCACCGTAACCTCGCGCCCGGCTTCCGTCGCGGCCCGCACCACGCCAAGTGCAGTGCCGTAGCCCGCGGTCGCCAACGCCCCGGCATTGCAGTGGGTAAGAATGCGGCTGCCCTGCGGAATAAGATCGAGGCCGGATGCTCCGATGGCGCGACAAATTTCGATGTCTTGATCGTGAACCACTTGGGCTTCGTTGATGAGAGCGGCACGAATCGCCTCGGCGTCTCCGGCCCGCGCGCTCGCCTTCCAAGTGTCTGCCATGCGCGCGAGTGCCCAAAACAGGTTGACCGCCGTCGGTCGTGTTCGCGCCAGCCGCTCGCTTGCTTGCTCCAAGTCTCGCACCAGTGCGGCCACCGTAACGGCCTCACTCACGACCGCAGCCCGAGCGATCCCCATCGCGGCCGCACAGCCAATGGCCGGTGCGCCTCTGATCACGAGGTCTTCGATCGCACACGCAATCTCTTCGACCGAGCGAAGCTCGAGGTACGTTTCACTGCCGGGCAGCTTGCGTTGGTCGAGCATTAAGACCGCGTCATCACGCCAACGAAGCGTGAACCAGCTTTGGCTCGCGACTGACATTCGTTCTCCGAGCGACGCGACGCTCTGCACCGCGCGCTTATCTCTGCCCTCGTTGCGGTGGGGGCCCGGCTAGGACTCTTTAAGTTCTTGCTCGAGAATGCGCTTGATGTCCGCCGGACTCGCCTTGCCCTGGGTCGCCTTCATCACCTGACCCATCATGAAGTTGAGCACCTTGGCGTCGCCTTCCCTGTACTTGGCAACCGAATCGGGGTTGTTCGCGATTACCTCTTTCGTGAGCCCTTCGATCAAACCTGTGTCCTGGACCGCTTCGAGGCCGCGCTCCGTCATGATGGCTTCGGGATCGCCGCCGTTTGCTATCAGCTCTTGAAACACATCTCGACCGCTCTTCACCGTAAGGCGACCCGAGTCGCAAAGTCCAACCAACGACGCCAATTGCGCTGGGGCAAGAGCGAGGTCGTCCATCTCGAGGTCTTTGTCGCGCAGGGTCTGCAGGACATCGCGCATGATCCAATTCGCGATGCTCTTGGGTGCGTCGTAGATCGCTCGGGTGTCTTCGAAAAATTGCGCCAGCGCGAGACTTGCCGTCAGCGTCGTTGCGTCGGAACGCGACAGAGCGTAGTCGGCTTCAAAGCGGTCGCGCTTTTCGTCCGGCAACTCGGGCATCGTTGCGCGGACTGTCTCGATGTCCGCTTCGCTGATCTGGAGCGGGATCAGGTCCGGGTCGTCGAAATAGCGGTAGTCGTCCGCATTCTCTTTTAGGCGCATGACGCTTGTGCGCCCGCTCGCCGCATCAAACGACATGGTCGCTTGCACCACCTCATCGCCGTCGTCGATTAGCTCGGCTTGTCGCTCGATCTCCGCGTTGATCGCGGCTTCAACGAAGGCGAATGAATTGAGGTTCTTCGTCTCCGTGCGAGTTCCAAGCTCTGCACCCGGTCGGCGCAGCGAGACATTTGCATCGCAGCGAAACTGCCCTTTCTCCATGTCGGCGTCCGAAACACCGATGTAGCGCAAGATGCCACGCAACTTGCGCAGGTAGGCGGCTGCCTCTGCGGCCGATCGAAGGTCGGGCTCGGAAACGATCTCGAGCAGCGGAACGCCTGCGCGATTGAGATCAACCAGCGTCACGGCCCCCGCGTTAGGCGCGTCATGGATCGATTTACCGGCGTCTTCTTCGAGATGCGCGCGGGTAATCCCGATGCGCTTTTTCTCTACCGCGCCCTTCTTCCCGCCGCGGATCGGCACTTCGATATCGAGCCAGCCGTCGCTCACCGTGGGCTCTTCGTACTGCGAAATCTGATAGCCCTTGGGCAGGTCGGGATAGAAGTAGTTCTTGCGCGAGAACACCGAGCGCGCATTTATCGTGCTGTGGGTTGCGAGGCCCAGACGAATGGCAAGATCAATCACACCGCGATTGAGCACCGGCAAGACGCCCGGCAACGCGAGGTCGATCGGGTGCGTGTTGTGGTTGGGATCGTCGCCATAGCGCACCGGCGCCGGACTAAAGAGCTTTGAGTTGGTACGCAGATGCGTGTGGACCTCGAGCCCGATCACAACCTCGTAACCCATGTAAGTGTTGTCGTTGGTGGTTTTACTCATGCTGGATCCGCGGGGTGAGAAAGATGATGGTCGGTGCGGCGCTGGAAGGCATCGGCCACGCGCAGCAGCGTCGCTTCGTCGAGTACGCGCCCGAGTAGCTGCAAGCCAACAGGCATGTCGGCCTTCATGCCACAGGGGACCGAGATACCTGGAATGCCGGCAAGGTTTGCCGACACTGTATAGATGTCCGAGAGGTACATGCTCACCGGGTCGTCGGTCTTCTCGCCAATTTTAAAGGCGACCTCGGGACTGGTCGGTGTCGCGATGACATCGCACTGCGTATAAGCGGCGTCGAAGTCTTGCCGCAGCAGCGTGCGCACTTGCTGTGCTTTTTTGTAATACGCGTCGAAGTAGCCAGCACTTAAGACGTAGGTACCGAGCATAATGCGGCGCTTGACTTCGTCGCCGAAGCCTTCGGAACGCGATCGCTCGTACATCTCTTGATAGTCCATGACCCCTTCGGCGCGTCGTCCATAACGAGCACCGTCAAAGCGCGCGAGATTACTCGAGGCCTCTGCGTTGGCGATCATGTAGTAGGCCGGCACGCCGTACTTCGAGTGAGGCAAGCTCACTTCGACAACCTTCGCCCCCGCCGCTTCGAGTTCTGCAACGCCAGCTCGCACACGCTCAAGGATCTCGGGGTCGCACCCGGAGTCTGCGAAGTATTCTTTCGGCAGCCCAATCCTGAGCCCGGCGACGTCACCCGTAAGTGCCGCCGAGAAATCGGGCACCGGCTCGGGGATCGATGTCGAGTCACGCGGGTCGTGGCCCGCGATGCCCTGGAGCACCATCGCCGCGTCAGCGGCCGACTGCGTAAAACAACCGATCTGATCGAGAGAAGAAGCAAACGCCACAAGACCCCAGCGCGAGACTCGACCGTACGTGGGCTTGAGCCCCGTCACACCACAGAAGCTCGCCGGTTGTCGGATCGACCCTCCCGTATCACTTCCGAGTGCGGCACTCGTGATGCGCGCAGCAACGGCTGCGGCGGAGCCACCCGAAGAGCCGCCGCACGTGCGTTCGAGATCCCAGGGGTTGTGAGCCACACCGTGGATCGAGTTTTCGGTCGAAGAGCCCATGGCGAACTCGTCCATATTGGCTCGGCCAAGCAGGATGGCGCCGGCTGCCTGCAGGCGCTCGACTGCGGTTGCGTCATAGGGCGAGACGTAGTTTTCGAGGATCCGCGACGAGCAGGTCGTCGGCTCGCCGCGCTGCACCATGTTGTCTTTCAATAAAATCGGGATGCCGTCGAGCGGTGAACGCGCCTCACCACCATTGCGGCGCGCATCGGAAGCGCTCGCTTCGCTTTGCGCCGCCTCGGCTCGCAAGCCGACAACTGCGCCGAGCTGCGGGTTCAATGCGTCGTGGCGGGCGATTGCGGCGTCGACAAGCTCGCGCGAGGAGCAGGTACCGTCGGCGAGTGCCGCGCGCTGCTCGGTGAGGCTCTGGGCGGGACGCGTCATTTCTGTCATCAGGCGTCCTCCCCCTCGAGGACTTTCGGGACCGAAAAGGCTGTGTCCACGCTTTCGGGTGCATTTGAAACGACGAGCTGCGGATCCATCCCTTCGGCGGCTTCGTCCTCGCGCACAGGGGTCGTGAGCTCGATGGAGTGGGCGGTGGGCGTAATCCCGCTGGTGTCGAGTTCGCCGAGGGTGTCGACCCATTCGAGGATTCGATCCATGTCGGCGGCCACCTTTTGGACGTCATCCCCCTCGAGAGACAACCGCGCCAACCGGGCGATATAACGGACTTGTT
>JBLHOB010000186.1:0-6321 GCA_047619425.1 Myxococcota bacterium | reverse complement strand
CAGACAACTCGCTGGGTGCAGAGAGCGACTCGACAGCTACCGCTGGTGGTGGCCTTTCTAGTACGGCGGCAATCCGATGTGCCCCCCGCCAAGAACGATGCACACTAGGGCGTAGGGTCTTCTTTTGGTGTGCGAGTGCGTTTGGATTTCGGTTTGGCCTTGGCCAACTTCCGCGTTGATCGTCGAACGATCTCGCGTGCAAGAGCCATCGCCTCTTCGCGATTTGCGACCTCGCCGTCGAGATAGGCCGCGCGGATTCGCGAAAGAGCAATGCCGACCACCGGTCCCTCGACGGTCGCTTTCACCAGATCGCGCCCCGTGACGGGAATACGACGATCCCGATCTTCCCCAGCCCAGCGAACAACACGACGCCGCACCGCTGGAGTGCAACTCGCACACAGTGCCAGCAGTTGCTCTTCGTCGAGTTCGCCAAGGACAACATCAACAGCACCGCGACCTCTGGCACCTTCGAGTGAGCGAATGGCCTTTTTGCGCAGCGGGGCAAAGTCAACCAACCGATTGCCTACCTCTCCGCGCACGGAAAGACGAGACACAACCCGGCGACGCATTGCAGGCGGTAGCGTAGCGAGCCACACGTAAAGCCCCGACACCCACGGCCGATTATCTCGCAGGCGCCACGGCGGGTTGACCAACAATTTCGCCAGGCGGCGAAGCGGAGTATTGGCATCCTTGTGGTAGCCAAGGCCGGGCTCCAGCGCGCTGAGCACGTGCCATCGGTCCAGCGATGCAAGAGCCTTCGATGCGTCGCCCCCGATCAAGACGTCGGCAAACAGTCGCTCGAATTCCTGGCGCAGACGGTCACCGCTAACGGCACCGAAGGAACCGTCGCGCAGCGCGTCGCGCAAGTACGAGCGAGAGCCACGCGCGAGTCGCCCGTCGAGTCGTGCGCAAAAGCGGGCAGCACGCAGGGCCCGAGTCGGGTCGTCGTGAAAACTTCGCTCGTGGAGCACGCGCAAGGTTCGGTCGCCAAGGTCCTCGAGCCCACCAACCAGGTCGAGAACGCTATCCACCGTAAGACGCCCGTCGCCGAGCAACGGTACCGCGAGGGCGTTGATGGCAAAGTCCCGGCGCCGCATGTCGTCTTCGAGCGTGCCGGGTGAAACTTTCGGTAGGACTCCCGGCTGCTCATAGTGTTCTTTACGCATGCAGCCCAAGTCGATTGTATGCGCGCCCAGTGACACCTTCGCGGTTCCAAAGCGTGGGTGCTCGCGAATCTCAACATCTTCGCCGAGTGCCGCACGTGCGAGTTCGACCGCATCACGCGGTCTCCCGCCCGCGACGAGCAGATCCACGTCGACCACGCGCGCACCGAGCAACCAATCTCGCACGGGCCCACCGACCAGAAAGAGCGTCATCCCTCGCTCCGCAGCCTCACGCTGCAACGAAAAGATCGCGTCCACCAATTCGGGCGGCACGACTTCTGTTAAGTCATGGGCGATCAATTCACTCATCGCCGTTTGCCGCCCGAGCCACCACCGCGAGGATGATGCCGCTCGACGGTGTCTTTCAGCTTCCCGCGACTCACATGAGTATAGATCTCCGTGGTCGCGAGGTCGGCGTGGCCCAGCATCATCTGAATCGAGCGTAAATCGGCACCTCCTTCGAGCAGGTCCGTCGCGAACGCATGCCGTAACACGTGGGGAGACACTTTTACTTGATCGACTCCAGCCTTCAGAGCCAGTCGACGCAACAACGCAAAGAAGTTTTGCCGGGTCATCGGTCCACCGCGGCGGGTCAAAAACAAGGCGTGAGATCGGTCCGCGTGGCTTCCGAGTATATCCGCCCGAGCACCATCGAGATATTCACTCACCGCGCTCAGCGCGACTTCCCCAAGTGGCACGATGCGCTCGTGCCCCCCTTTCCCTTCGACCCGTAGCAAACCATTACGACGATCAAGCGCACTCAAGGGCAGCAAGACCAATTCGCTTACGCGCAAACCCGCGCCGTACAACACTTCGAGCATCGCACGATCGCGCAGCGGCAAAGCCCCACTGTCTCCGCACGCGCGAATCAACGCCTGGGTCTCGTCGATCGCGAGCACCCGCGGCAGCGCCCGTCCAATCTTGGGACTTGAGATTCCGAGACTCGGATCTTGTTCAAGCACACCTTCGGCACACATGAATTTAAGCAGCCGTCGCACCGCCACCAAAGCCCGCGCACGACTCGCACCACCTAAGCCATCGCGTTCGAGGCTCTCGATGAAGGAGTGAATGTGTTCACGCTTGAGGGCCCCGACATCGACACCCTCGGTGACGGTCGCGAAGCGAGCGAGGTCTCGCGCGTAAGCTTGAATGGTGTTCCGCGCGAGCCCTTGTTCGAGCTTTGCGTAGTTGAGAAAGGCATCCACGACGGCGCTCAGCGCCTCAGCCACTGCGTTTGGCCTTGTCCGAGCTACCGGCTTGGGCCGCGAGAGCAAGATCGTCGTGCAGGCGCTTGAGCGCATCGGGGTCCACGATCTTCTTCTGCCGCTCGTCTTTGATGTAGAACGTATCTTTCACCTGGTCGAGTACCGTGCCGACCTTTGAGATGAAAATATTGTGACCGTGCTTTGCCATGACGGAAGTCAGGTCGTAGAGCAAACCGCTGCGATCGTAGGCCGTGACGTCAACCAGTGTATAGAACTCGGACTCTTCATTGGAGATGTAGACGTCCGGTGATATACGTGACTTGGGCGCAATCTTGGGGCGCCCGCTGTAGGCATTGACGAGAAGATCCGCGGCGGTCTTCTCCCCATTCACAACGGATTCGAGGGCACCTTCGAGCTCGCGCCAAGCCATCTCTCGCTCTTCGCGCCCACCCTCGGGCGTGCTCAACCGGTAGATCTCGAGGGCAAAGCGCGCCTTGGACGTGTACACGTGGGAGCCCAAAATGTCGAGGCGACACGCAGTCAGCACGCCGGCCACTTCGGAGTAAAGGCCGCGGGTGTCGCGCACGCAGAGTACGAACTCGGTGAAGCCGCCGCGCATCTCTCTAAATGACGTCGCGAGGTCTTCGCCGCCAGAGTGACGAATTACCACTTTTGCGTGTCGCGCAATTTGTCGGGGCGTATGGGCGACGAAATAGCGGCGAGGCATGACATCAAAGTAGGCGTCGATCTTTTCGCTAGCGATGCCCAGGTTCTTGAGTTCGGTGCGCGCGCCGCGCTGGCGCACCTCGACCCGGGCTTCAATCAACTCGATGGCCTTATCGCGATTATCGGTACCCGATTCGAGCAACTCCGCCGTGCGCTCAAAGAGTTCCTCGAGCAGCTGCCCCTTCCACTCCGTCCACGCGTCAACGGACGACGCTCGAATGTCGGCGAACGTCAACAGGTACAGGTTGCGCAGGTTGAGGCGGTCACCGCAGGTTTGGGCAAAGTCGAGGATCAATGCCGGGTCTGAAATGTCGCGACTTTGCGCGAGATGCGACATCAAAAGGTGATGCCGAACCAGAAAGATCACCCGCTCGGCTCGCTCTTCCGATAGCCCCAAACGATCAACACAAGCCTGGGCACGGGGCACACCTTTATTGGAGTGATCGCCACCAAGACCTTTGCCGATGTCGTGCAGGAGACAGCCGAGAAAAAGCACCTCTCGGTCCGTTACCCCGTGCATCAGCTCGGTTAGTAGCGGCAGGGCCTGTTCGTACTTTCTCTGCCACAAACGCCGCAGCTCTTCGACCAAGAAGATCGAATGAATGTCGACGGTGTAGGTGTGATAGATCACCTGCTGCCAGCGACACACGATGTGTTCCCATTCGGGAATGAAGGCGGCGAGTAGGCCCTCTTCGTTCATCGTGACCAGACTACGCATTACGCGGTGATCACCACGCAAGACTGCCAGGAAAGCTTCGCGTGCTTCGGGGTTGGAGCGGAAGTCGTCATCCACTAGGTCGAGATTTTCGCGAATCATGCGTCGCGCCATTCGCGAGAGCGGCGCCTGATGTGCCTGCGCCATCGCAAAAACCGTAAACAGCCGCACCGGATTTGCGCGCAAGTGTTGTACGTGCGGGATCTCGATGTGTGAGTCGATCAGCCGAAAGCCGTCCTCTTCCGCCTCTACTTCCGGAGCATCCGCATTGCCGCGAACCCGCACACGGCACTGCTCCATCACCAGTTCGCTCAGGTTCTCAATATTGCGAACGTGCCGATAGTAGTCGCGCATAAAGCTCTCAACTGAAAGCTCCGCCGCTTCACCTTCCAGGATTCCATAGCCGAGGGACTCAGCAATTTGCTCTTGCTGTTCGAAGCTGATCTGGTCATAGCCGCGACCGCACTGCAGGTGCAATTCGTTTCGCACTCGCCAGAGAAAATTGAGCGCGTTGCGGTAGTCGCTCATTTCACTGTCAGTGAGCAATCCGAAGTGAAGGAAGTCTTCGACGTCTCGCGAGTTGGGCTGCGCTGCCCGGGCGACCCAAAAAGCCGTGTGATAATCGCGAAGGCCGCCGACGCCCTCTTTGATATTGGGCTGCAACAAGAAGGCGCTCTCACCGTAACGGCTATGACGCTCTTCGATCGCGAGAAACTGGTCCTCGACAAAGGCACTCACGTCGGGCAACAACTCGTGGCGAATGGTATCGCTAAATCGGTGAAAGAACTCACCATCGCCACACAGAAATCGCGCTGTGAGTACTGCGGTGCGAACCGTATTGTCTTTGCGCCCGAGCTCAACGGTTTCGCCCGGGGTTCGGGTTGCGCAACCGATTTTCAGCCCCGCGTCCCACATCCAGTATTGAAGCCGTTCGCTGATTGCTGCGACGTAGGGCGATAGCTCGCCTTCGTAGACCACCAACAGATCAACATCGGAATGAATGCACATTTCGCGACGCGCGTAGCCACCAACCGCAACTACGCAAAGATTCATTTCCAGCTGCCCACCGTCGGCGAGCAAGCTTTCTTCGGCGAGGTGAAATAGCCGACGCACCAATCGATCGGTCAGATCCGAGTGCGCCTGAATGACGTCACTTCCCAGGGCGTCGCTGCGATGAAGCGAAGTGAGGTGCTCGCGAACCTGTTCGATAAATCCACGCACTCGCTGCGGCACGCTGCGCTCGGGTTCCGGACCACTGGTGCGAAGGTCCGGCAACAACTCTTCAATCACCGGCGCAGCAACGATCTCCTGTGCCGCGCTCATCGGATTACCGCCCTATTTGCCACTTGATCGCCCTGTTTGCGGTACTCGCTGAGTCCCGCCGCAATGTGGTCTGCCATGGCGGTAAGATAGCCCTCACTGCGCAAGAGTTTCGCATCGTGCTTATTGGTCAAAAAACCACTCTCGAGCAGAATCGCCGGCATGCTCGACAGAAACAGCACGTAGAAGGGCCCCTTTTTGACGCCCAGATCGGGCACGCTGCTGTACTTCTGGTGCAAGCCCGGCATCAGCGAGTCGTGCACAGCAGTCGCGAGACGCATCGAGTGCTCGGAGACCTCGCTTACGTGGAGCTTGGCCATCGCGCGCTGCAATGAATCGATTTCGCTGCGTTTCACGCCGTTCTCTCTCGCCGCGACGTCGAGACTGTGGCGTTCGTGGTTTTCGTCGAGGGAATAGATTTCGATCCCCCGAGTGGCTCGACGCGATGATGCGTTGGAGTGCACAGAGACAAAGAGATCGCCCCGCGCCGCTTCGGCGGTCACCGTGCGCTCTTCCAGACTCAAGAAGCGATCGTCGTCGCGGGTGTACACGACCTTGAAGCCCTTCTTCTCAAGTCTCTCGCCGAGCATTTTGGACAAGCGCAGGTTTACATCCTTTTCCCGCAATCCTCCGACGCCAATGGCTCCAGGGTCTTTGCCCCCGTGGCCCGGGTCGATCACGACGGTTTGAATCCGACGCAATGGGATCGACAACCTCGAGCTCGGCTTCGTACCTTCGCCCTGCTGCGTTTCGAGCACGTCCTCTGGTGATCGCGGGCCGTAGACATCGACCACGATACGGTGCGGTGACCGCAGTACCAGCAGCCGGTGACGTTCATAGCGCTCGAGATCGATCACCAAGCGCGACCTCGTCAGCGTATTCTGCCCAAGTCGCAACGTTTTCAGCAGACCGTCCTTGATCTGGATGCCTTTTTGAAACTCACGACCAACCCAGATCCCCGACAAGTCGAGATACAAGCGGTCGGGGCGCCCCGCCGACTTGTTGGCGGTCAGGCGCTTAACTTCGGTCTCAACAGGACGCGTCAACTCGATCACGACCCGGGTGTAGTTTGGATAGGACCAGTGGCGAACAGCGAGCACATCGCCCAGACCGTCGGGGCGCTTGGCGCCCATCATCACGGGAAGCAACGACACGCACAGGCCGAGCAAGAGCAGTCGCGACCATCGCGATC
>JBLHOB010000185.1:0-6323 GCA_047619425.1 Myxococcota bacterium | reverse complement strand
TTCACACCAGGCCGGTCTTCCCGCGGTACGCAAGCCGTTGCCCGAAGGCTCGGTGACGAACTGGGATGTCATGTGTGCAGCACTCGCCGAGCAAGAGCCGTGGTGGGAGCCGGGGACGCAACACGGATATCACGCGCTCACGTTTGGCTTCCTGGTTGGCGAAGTCCTTCGCCGAGCGACGGGCAAGACCGTGGGGGAGTGGTTCCGCGAGAATGTTTCGGGCCCGCTCGACGCGGACTTTCACATCGGTTTTGGCCCCGAGCTCGACGCACGCACGGCCAACTTGTTTGGGAGTTTGATTCCGCAAAATGGGAAGGGCGATTCGTCTAAACCTGCACCGCCGAAGATCCCCGGGCCCGTTGGCCAGATGATGGAAGACATGCGCGACCCGACCACGATGACGGGCGCGGCATTCAACAACCCAGCCGGCGGTACCAATCACGTCAACAGCCGTGAGTGGCGAGCGGCCGAAATCCCCGCCGCAAATGGCCACGGGAACGCGCGATCGCTTGCGCGGATCTACGGTTCGCTTGCGCGCGGTGGTGAGATCGACGGCGTGCGCATCCTTGAGCCCGCATCCATCGAGCTTGCTCGAACCGAACAAGTCTTTGGCCCAGACGCGGTGCTCGGCCAACTCCCCATGCGCTTTGGCTTGGGCTTCATGCTGCGCCAGGACATGATGCCGTTGTCCCCAAGCAACAACGCTTTCGGCCACCCAGGTGCGGGTGGGTCCATTGGCATGGCAGACCCAGACACCAAGACGGGCTTCGGTTATGTGATGAACAAGATGCATGTTGGGTTGGTTGGTGGGCCGAGCGCCTTCAAGGTGCTGCAGCGTTTTTTCGAGCTCTGCTAGGCGCGTCGCTTTAAAAATTCAAGCGGCGCCGCGATCGGCGTTGCGTTTCTCGCGGACGTAACGCTTGCACCCGCGCTCGTTGGGTTGGTGAGGTGGAAGCGGCACGTGGATAGTTGAGCGACCTCTCTGTGTAGAGTGTCAGCGATCGTTTTTAGAGCATCTTTCGAGTCGCACGACATTTTAGGGTATGTGTGCGGCGCCTTTGCTGAACCGCCAACAGAGTGCCGCAAGAAATAACATCGTGGCGCTTCCTGGTGTCGTTGCACTTGGGAAGTTGATGCTGCCATATCGGATCCACTCCGAGGCGAGGCCAACACCTGCAAGTCCAGCCATGATGACTGCCATCATGCGGGCATTGGCTGATCGAGCCGATGAGTCCCACTTGGGGGCAGCAGCCTCTCAAGAGCTACAGGCCGAGCCCACCGCCACCTGTCTCTTCAACCACCTCTGCTTCTTCTTCCAGGTCGAGTGCTTCAAGGTGCTCGGCGGTGAAGAAGCGGGAAAGCGAATTGCGAATGGGTACGAGGAGGCCGATCAAAATTGGAAACAAGAGGCCGAGTGAGCTGGACTTCAAAATCCACAGCGCGGCGAGACATACAACCTGGACTGCCGTATATGCCTTGATTACCGGAACGGGGACCTTGCCCATGAAGTGATGGGTGGTTGGGTACAGCTTCGGATCCATTGCCCACATGCGAACGCGCTCAAAGAACTCGTTGCCGGCAAGCGTCGTAAGCCCCATGTAAAGAAAGAGTCCGAATAGGACCGACATGGGGATGGTCTTTACCAAGGGGAGAAACAGCAGCGACACGCCGATAAGAATGTGAATCGACAATGCCGAGACACGGTTCTCGCGCACGGCGACGATCGTCTCCTGACGTTGGCCGTCCACTTCTGTGACTTCATGGTCGGCTAGGCTTCTTACGTGATTGAGAGCATGCACGGTCGCGGCGACGATCCAGGGAAGGCCGAAGAGAGAGCCGACAGCGACAATCAGGCCGACGACGAACAGGTCGAGGTGATATCCGGAGCCCTTCTTAAGCTTGTGGTGCTTCGCGTTTACGAGGCGTGTTGTGATGTTCTGATCGAGGAAGAGCAACACGACGGCGAGGATCGCAGGGCCTATTGCGGCGATCCATATCCACTCGGGGACAGCGGTGAGGTCGACGAGCCAAGGGCGTCCCGTTGTGGTGCCCATTGCGTCTGGAACTTTCGCGTGTTCGCGGGGGACCTCGTGCAGCAAGATGGCGACGACTGTCATGACGGCGATCGAAATTGCAGGGCCGAAGTCGGAAAGGAAGTCTCTGATCCACCAGCGCAAGTAGGACGAGTTTCGGACTGTCTGGAGTATGCGAGCCAGGATGAAGGTGCCCATCGCAAGGACCAGCCCAAGCAACGCTTGGTCGTGCGGAGTCTCCGGGTTGGTAAACCCCTTGGAGACATCGGTGATGGCTTCGACGATGAAGATTACGGCGATCAACGCGGCAAAGATTTCGTCCGTAAACCGCGTGAAATAACGCATTAATGCGCTTGCATCTGTGACGGCGAGCACCATGAGCAAGACGCCAGACCAGATGCCAACCCATGCGTAGACGGGAAGGAATTCGAGCTCGAGTGTCTGGCAGGTCGTGTAGAGCAGGGCGGTGAAGATTACGATCGGGCCCGTACCGCCGAGAATCGTGAGGGGTTGGCCAGAAAACAGCGCAAATACGATCCCTCCAGCTGCGGTGGCGACCATCATCTCTGTGGTCCCGATCTCACCGTTTGTCATGAAGCCGGTAAGAGCACCAAACGCAATCGCATTTGCGAGGCAGGCAAAGTAGAGGAATAGGGTGGAGCCTAGAACTTTCCCGTGTAGGCCTTGTTTGAAATCGTCTGCGTAGTGGGGCAAGCGTCGTCGCAGATCGTCCATGAGGCCGCCGGCGAAGCGGCCGGTACGCTCGAGGCCATCGGACTTGGGTAGGGCTGATTCGACTGATTCGTTTGCATCTGAGCGCTGGTTGTCGTTCAAGTTCCCACCCTTTTAGAAAAAAGCCAACCCTGAGCGGGATGGATCGTGGTTGGTCTCCGCCGTGGGAGAGTTGGTGTCTTCGACTGAGTTGGGGTGGTGCGCCTTGAACTCAATTTCCCACCACAATTGTTACCGGTTGCGTATCCTTCTGTCTATTCGAGTATTTTGTACTATCAGTTCGGGAATACCGAAGGGTTATCTGAATGGACGATTTGAACTACCACCATCTGAAGTACTTCTGGGCCGTGGCGCGCTCGGAGACACTGACGAGTGCCGCAGGAAATCTTGGCCTCACACCCCAGACGTTGAGCACCCAGATCAAAAGTCTCGAACAAAGCCTTGGGCAGCACCTTTTCGCGCGATCGGGCAGGCGACTTGTTCTCACAGACATGGGACAAGCCGTCTTCAGGTATGCCGAACAGATCTTCGCGATCGGAGACGAGCTTACGGAGATGGTCGCGGGAAGAACGGTTGGCCGTGCGCTTCAGGTCGTGGTCGGCGTGGCCGACGTTCTGCCGAAATTGGTTGCGCATCGCTTAATCGAGCCGGCGCTTGAACTTGACGAACCCGTGCGCGTCGTGTGTCGTGCGACAGGTCTTCCCAGCCTGCTTGCAGATCTGATGACCCATCGGATCGATGTCGTGTTGTCGGACGCCCCAATCCCTTCTTCCGTTCGGATTCGAGCGTTCAACCATCTACTCGGAGAATGCGGTGTGACATTTATGGCGAGTAAATCAACCGCCCGCGAGTATCGCCGTGGTTTCCCGCAGTCGCTTGACCGGGCTCCAATGCTGCTGCCCGCCGAAGGCACTGCGCTGCGTAGGCAGCTTGAGGACTGGTTCACGGAGCACGAGATTCGACCAAAAATTGTCGGAGAGTTCGAGGACAGCGCGCTCCTGAAAGCCTTCGGGCAGGCCGGTACCGGCGTGTTTCCAGTTCCATCCATCGTCGCAGAGGAGGTTGGGCGTCAGTACCATGCGAAGCCCATCGGAGTCGTGGATGGAGTCGTCGAGCGCTTCTATGCGATCTCGGTCGAGAGGCGAGTCACGCATCCAGCCGTCGCGGCGATTTGCACCGCAGCGCGCACGAAGCTCTTCGAGTAGGGCCGAAGCGAGCCCTTCAGAGAATGCCGAAGGACGCAAGCGGCGGCTTCACGGACAAACCCCCGCACCAGCGCTCGAAAGCTTGATGCGGGGGAATGTCTCTTGGAATGTAGTGCGAAGTCGTCGGTTCGAAACTAGAAGGACACATCCCACTGAAGTCGCACGCGGTTGTCTGAGACGTTTCGCGCTAGGACGTTGTCGTCGAGGGTAAGGTGCGAGTAGTCGAGCGTGATCTTGTTGTTGTGCCCGGAGAAGAACCAGTTGGCACCGACCGTGTACTCGCTCCGCTTGTTGTTCTTTCGGAGGTTGACTGAGTTCGGTTCACGCACGTATGCGTAGCGGAAGGCGAGCTCGAGCTCCTCGGGAACAAAATCAATCACCTCGTTGAAGAAGTAACCGGCCTGCGCGTAGCCACCGAAGAGATCGCTGTCTCGACGACTACTACTGCTGGGGCGACTGCGATCCGTTACGCGCTTCCAGTGAAACTCTTGCTGAAACGAAAAGCCCTGCCACTTGTACGCGAGCTCCTGCACAGATTGGACGACTCGAAACTGTCCAACAGTTTCGGGAGCACCGGGTCTCGCAAAGCCGTCCAAGTTGCCACAGCCGCCAGAAGACCAGCGGGTGCAAGCCCCCTTGTTCGTCGCGACGCCGAAGGCAAGGCTTGCGGTTGGGAGCTCGGTGCGTTCGACGTCCGTCTGACGCAAGTCGAGATCACGGCCGAGGAAGTTCCACTGCACCCGTCCCGTGTACATCAGGCTGTTGTCGTCGTTGGCGACACCGCGGCCCTCACCTGTGAAGATGCCGACGAAGTATTTCAGGTCGGCATGCGTACCTTCAAATAGATGCCCGCGGAAGCTCACCCCGACCTGGCGGTCAATCGTGAAGACTCGGTTCGCGATGGATCGTTCGACGAACTGCTGTCGTCCCGAAGAGTCGACCCGCTCGCGGTTGTAGTCGATCTTCCACTGCCCAACGCGAAGCCCAAACTCTTTCTTCTTAGCGATGTCGATACGCCAGTCGATCACGCGCGCGCTGGCGTTTGAGCTTGAGTCGCTCGTGTTGCGCGTTGGCTGGAGATCAACCTCGAAGTAGTACTTGAGCCAAGGCTGGTAGCCGTGGCCGCCAATTTTCATTCGCAGCCGACGCGCTTCGAAGGATGTCTGTTCTTTGTCGATCTTGAAGTTCGTTACCTGTCTCGGGTCCCCTCTGGTGGGGTGGGTCAAGCGAAACTGGGCTCGCCACTGGAGGTTCGTTTGCCAGTTGCCGTCCCGCGTTTCGAGACGAAAGCCCTTGCTCCCGTAACTCGCCTTGACCGGGAAGTCTTCGTCCACCTTTTTTGCGATGGCGGCAGCGATCTGGTCGACCACGCGGTCGTCGAGTGCTCCGTCACCCGTTGTCGTTTCTGCAACGGAGACCGGCGGAAGCGGCTGCGCTGCGACGGTTTGAGTGGCGAAGAATGAGAGGGAAAAAATCAATACCGCGATATGGCGCGGGGAACTAAGGCTCACTGAACTATCTCCTTTGACGGACATCCGTGTGTCCCAAGACGACGTGGCGATGCGCTTCGCGTCCTGATGAGGGCACATCTTTGCAGTCGACTGTGTCAATTGCGTGACGAAAGGGTGAATTCGCCATGAGCTTAGGAGCTAGCAGTGGCGTCGTCGTTAGAGGCTGAGAACGAACTGCGTGTAGACGTAGTTGAGGTCACCCGGCTTGTAGGAATTGGGTGCGTCTTTGATGAACTCGCCGTCAAACAGATGCGCGTATCCCGCCTCGAGCATGAGGTTACCGGGCAAGATGTTCCACCTCACGCGCATTTCGATCTGAGTGCCCAGGTAACTCCCCGATTTGCCCTCGGCGTCTCGCAGGCCCGAGGTCCAGGTGTCTTTGCGGTCGGCGAGCAAATAGGACCGAACCGCCACGAAGGACGTGACCGTTTTCGTCGGCTTGAATTGCACTCGAATCCCGGGCGTGTTGAGGTTGCCGCGGGCGAACGGGCCGTAGATGCCCGTCGGACCAAAGTCGAATCGCCGCGCGCCAAATTGCGTGTCGAAGCGGTTGTTGTCGCCGTCGGTCGGGTTTTGGTCTCCACTCGCATAGTCGTACTGAGCGACAACCCGTGGCGACCATGGCACGTCGAAGGTGTAACCGACTTCGACATGGTGGAAATGAGCGAAGTGATCGGAACGCGTCGGAGCCGTCGGCGAGGTGCGTGAGCGCCCGAACTGAAAGGCCGATTCAATTTGATAGTCGAATTGCTCTAGCGCGGGCTTCTGGAACACTCGAAAGCCAGGCGTGTAGAGATCGCGTTTGCGTGTAGCGAGATCCGGCTGGTCGTTTTCATGAAGAC